>CAYSAX010000030.1:0-10577 GCA_964429045.1 uncultured Pseudomonadota bacterium | reverse complement strand
TTTTTCCAGGTCTATTAAGTAGTATCAATAGCCAATATATACCACCTGCAGATAACTTTACTCCAAATCCAACCTATGGTTACTTAATTAATGCGGTAGTAAATTATAGTAATAATCCACCCACCGGTAGCGATCAACTGGCGTTTTTCAGAATAAGTAATCCTGGTAGCGCAACCCCTACCATAACCGGTCCAATTTTCATTACCGTACCATCATTTGGTTATGCAGATATTGCTCCTCACTTAGGTAACTTATATGGAGTGGATGGTTACCTTCAATCTGGCAACGCTTTAATGTGGGCGCCGCATGTTCGTGGTAACAATTTATTCTGTGCGCATGATATCCAAGTGAATCAAGCAGGCGTTGGTATGGATATTGGTTCTGGCGGCGATCGTATTGCGGTCCGTTGGTATCAGTTTGATTTGACTGCTGGTGGCGTTGAGGCTCCTAATACCGTCCCAACTTTAGTACAATCAGGTACTTTGTTTGATAATGCTGCATCTGATCCACGATATTATTTTAATGCGTCTATTATGACCAATAAGAATTTGGATTTAGTAATATCTTCCACTGCTTCAGGAAATACTGAGTATACAAACGTTGTTTATGCGGCACGTAAAGCAACAGATCCGTTGGGTACTTTAAGAGATCCGGTTTTTATTACGCAAGCAGCAAACTCATATAACTTTGGTCCTTTGGCTGAAATTAACGTGGGTGCTTTACTTGGTCAGCGTTGGGGCGATGCTTCCTCACTGGCGCCAGATCCAATTAATGATTTAGAACTATGGAATACCCAAGAGTATGCAACAATTAGTAATTCATGGGCAATTAACGTAAGTAAGTTAGTACCCGTAAGTTAAGAATAGAATTTATTATGAAAATGAGGGAGCTTCGGCTCTCTCGTTTTTTTTTAACGAGCTTGTAATGATGTTGTTAAAAAGTCAGTTAAGAATGTAGTGCGCTCTACCGCTTTATTATTTTTAATTGCCATCGCAATTGCTTTGGGTTGTCCAATTAAAATGCATAGCTTTTTAGCGCGCGTGATAGCCGTATAAATTAAGTTTCTTTGCAGTAAGGTAAAATGTTGCATGAATATGGGAATAATAACGGCAGGGTATTCAGAGCCTTGGCTTTTATGAATTGAAATTGCATAGGCCAAAACCAGCTCATCTAATTCACTTTGTTCATATTCAACGATGCGATCAAAATAACGCACCTGCATAACTTTATCTGAAATATTAATATCATCGATGATTCCCGTATCACCATTAAATACCGCTTTGTCATAATTATTGCGAATCTGCATAACCCGATCCCCAATGGTATAGCGATATAACCCATAGCTCATGTTTTTGCCTTCAGAGTTTGCGGAATTCAGTAGTTTTTGCAGATGGATATTAATCTGTTGTGTGCCGACAATACCGCGATTCATAGGAACTAATACCATTGCATCTTGAGCAGGGATTCCGGTTCGTGGAACATATTTTAAAAGAAGTTCATCTAAATGTTTTTGTATCATCGTCGGATCATTTTCTTTAATAAAAATGAAATCTTTTTTTGCATCAGGTAATGATGAAACGGGAAATTCACCGCTGTTTACTTTGTGTGCATTAACAATAATCAGGCTATCTTGGGCTTGTCTAAAAATTTGGGTCAAGCGAATCGTAGTAATTTTTTTGCTTTTAATCAGATCATTTAAAAAGTTTCCCGCACCGACTGAGGGCAATTGATCAACATCTCCAATTAAAATCAGATGTCCTTGATAGGGCATTGCTTTAAGAATTGCTTGTGCTAAAAAAATATCGATCATTGATGCTTCATCAATAATTAAAAAATCTAATTGAAGTGCATTTTGTTCATTGCGAGAAAATCCGCGACTGACGACATCAAATTCTAATAATCGATGGATGGTAAGCGCAAGTTTACCGGTGCCTTGCGTAATTCGTTTGGCAGCTCGGCCGGTGGGTGCAGCAAGGCGATAGGTGAGTTTATTCTCATCAAGGATAGAAAGTAATTTTTTTATTAAGGTTGTTTTACCAGTGCCAGGGCCTCCGGTGATTATCGTTACTTTATGTTGCAAGCAGGAAATAATGCCGCGTTGTTGATCTTCATTAAGATAAATAGCTTCATCTTTTGGTGCACGCAGACTTTGATATATCTGATTAATATCAAGTGCATGATTAAGCGCATTATTAGATAATACTTCAAGTTTTTGTGCACAGCCTTTTTCAGCAAAATAATGATGAGTAAGAGTGATATAGTGAATATTTTCTTTAGTAATCAGTTTTATGCGTTGTTCATTATACAAATCGTGAAGTGCATTTTTTAATAAGGATTCATCCGTACTTTCAGTTAATTCTAATAATTGTAGGGTTGATTCTTTTAACGCAGATAATTCAGCATACAGGTGGCCTTGTGATGTTTGATTATTGATAGCAAATAGCAGGCCTGCTTTAATGCGCTTTATCGAATCAGGTGCAATGCCGATAGCGCGTGCTATTTGATCGGCCATTTTAAATCCGACACCCCAAATATCATCCGCTAATCGATAGGGATTTTCAGTGATAACGGCGATGCAATTTTGGCCATATGTTTTATAAATTTTGGTTGAATAGGCAGTAGAGATTCCTTTGTCTTGTAGAAAGACCATCACATGGGAAATCTCTTTCTGATCTTGCCATGCTTTTATAATCTGTTCTACGCGCTTTGGTCCGATTCCCGGAACCTCATTAAGCCGCTTGGGATGATTATCGATAATTTCTAAAACTTTTTGTCCAAAATAATCGACCAATTTTTCGGCGTAGGCAGGCCCAATACCTTTGATAAGTCCTGAGCCTAAATATTTTTTTAAACCGATAATGCTGGTGGGATTTTGAGCAGAGAAGGTGATAACTTGAAACTGTTTACCAAACTTAGGATGAGTGGTCCAATTTCCTTGAACAAGCAGCTCTTGTCCGGCATTAATATTTTGTAAATAACCATAGGCTACTACCGAAGTTTTTGCATCGATTTGTAATGAGAATACTGAGTAGCCATTGTCATTATTTTGAAATAAAAATCGTTCAACAACCCCATTGAGTGTTTGTGACGATTCCATAATGCACTTACTTTGGTTGGTTTGCTAAATGTTGTAAATGTTCTTTATATTGCTGAGTTGCAACCTTGCAGCTACGCATAAGTGATTCTAAGAAGTAAACTAAATCTGCGCAAAACAGATCGAATTCTTCAATAGTTTTTGCTTGATTGCGTACCACATCTGATTCATGACCTTCTTTGCTGGCTCCCCATGCAAGAAGCAAGCTATTGCTACGGCCTGATTTTTCAGCCCATTCTTTAATGAGTGACATCATTGCCGGTTTTGCACCAGTAGCATCAACTAAGAAAGGCTCTGTTAATTTTAAGAAATCAGGAACGATAACTTGTTGTAAGAAGTTGTACATTTCTTGAGCTCTTAGATCTTTTGCATTCTTTTCAATGGTAATTAAAGAGCTTAAAGAGTGTTTATTGTCATTGTAAAGGTAATAACCGATAAGTCCCTGGTTAGTTTTAATGCCAAAGCGACGCTCATTAAGATTAGTGCGTAGCTTCATTGTATTTGCAAATTTACCACCATTAAACATATTGCCATCGATCATTTCAATGGTATAAATACTAGCACTACCGACACCGATTTTAGGCCCTTTTATATAAACGGGTGGAAAATCGCGCGTTGGAGTTGCTCCTAATAGTGAGCCAGATACTACAAGTGCTAAAAGTAAAATATGTTTCATAGTGAGTCCTTACTGGTTATTTTCATATAATTAGAATGCAACGTTTGTATTGAGTGCAAGCGTAAAATCTGCACCGATTCCTTTGTTCATGAAGGTGTAGTCACCGATGATGGAAATAACCCATGATGTTTCTGGCTTTTCAACTTTAAAGAATACTGATGCAACTGCTTTACTTTGATATGCAAGAGGTGAACGTGCGTTTAAAATATCAAGCATGCGCTTAGTTGCGGACGTTGCATCAATGCTGCTAAATTTTTCTTTATTACGAACGTAGGTATCAGTGCCGATGGTAAATCCATTGCATTCACCTTCGTAGCACAGTTGTGAGCTCCAACGGAATATTACGCCGGGATTAACTTTTGCTTGCAAAGCAACGGGAATTAAGCGATCGGTTAACTGTCTTTGAATAAATTCATATGTATTATTAATCAGATTTTGATCTTCACTTGAAGTTGCGCTTAAACCAAGCACGTTAAAGTTACGGGCATTAAACAACGCTTCGTTTACCGGTACTCTAAAGCTTCTCCATTCAGTAGCAGGAAATAAATACTCAAGTGATATAAAACTGCGCATAATAACATTTTCTGCCCAGCTTTGCTTAATAAATGAGTTTAAAGGTGATCTGTTTTTGACATAGACACCCAAGCCCAAATGCCCGCCATTTCCCATAGGAGTATCAAGCAGCATTGCACCCAAGTTATCAAGTGCAGTAAGCAAATAGTTAACGCTTTGTGTTGGCAGATTATTGCCTTGCATAATGCTATCAAATAAACCAACAATATCTAATACCGGACGATTTATTTCTCGTGATAATGAACTACCGCGTAATCCTTTTCGCATAGCAAATGCAGTCGGAATCGTTGCTAAAAATCCGCCACGACTTTGAAACTTTTCTTTGTTAATAATTGGGTAGTCAAAGTACACACGGGTATCGCCAATGCCAAACTTATCTGAAATTAAATGCTGATTAATAAATGAATTACGCGTACGCAAAACCTGTGCAGCTTCTTGTGGGCTTGCTGGACCGGAAATATTAAAGCTATCGCGTAAAAAATCAGCAATTGCTTTATCGAGTGCCTCTTCGACATTCGAATCGACAAAATGATTACGTTCTAAGTAATACCATGGAGCCATGATATTGTAATTCCAACAGCCAATGGTACCTTTGCCGCCAATCATTAATCCTAAACGGCGTTCTTGAACCGTGAAGGTACTCGCTAAATCAAGTATTGCAAATAGCTGATCGGTATCAATAACAAGATCTTCATTGGTTTCCCTGACTGAATCTATAATATTTTGAATCTTTTGGTTAAGGCTCTCTGAACCAACAGCTAAATAACTGCAAATGTTGCCGCTTTGTTTAGTAAAGAATCCACGTGACGTCTGATTATAAAAGAGATCAACATATACTGCTCTGCAATCGCAGTCATGGCGAAAGGGTAAAAATTCTGGATAATCCAAAAGATTACGTGATTTTAAGTTATTGCTGCGCAAAAAGAAGTTCTCTTGTAACAGCGGAATGACTCCCACCGAATTAAGCAGAACAATAATAGACTGTTTTGAGGATCTTTGAACTTGATTGACTACGGCACTATTACTAATAATATTGCTTATTTCTGGGGTATCTGCGAAAGCAAGAAGGTCATCAAAGGCATCGCGTTCTTCGGTGACCGACATGCTTTCTGGTTGAGTATCACCGTGCAATGGAGCTACGGATAATAAGCAACTAAAGGAAAGCAAAAGAGAAAACAGTGATTTTGATAGATTCATAAATACTTTTTTCTATTAAATGATGGATTAAGAAGCTACAAACCAGCCTAT
Organism: uncultured Pseudomonadota bacterium; assembly: GCA_964429045.1. GTDB lineage: Bacteria > Babelota > Babeliae > Babelales > Vermiphilaceae > BTUB01. The sequence continues at coordinate 4,986 of CAYSAX010000030.1, read as the reverse complement.
CTTATTTTGCCAATTCTGACAAATGATGCCCGTTTCAAGCTTCTTTTTGTCATAAAAATAATTTTTATTTGAAAATAATTATATTAAAATAAATTCAGATAGGGCGAAATATTATGCTCAAAGGGTGAGGCTTAATGGGAGTGGCGGCGGGAAATAGAATTGAAAATTTCGATTGATGGATAAAAGTGCTTGTAAAAAAACTTGCATTATAGCTAGAATTAAAAATAATATGCGTTATGTTAATACATTAATAAGCATCAGAAGTTTTTTAAAGGTATTTATTTGACCGTTCATAGAAAGGCAAGCGATATGGTTGAAGGTATTTTTTATGCTAAAGCAGCAGCGGCAATCGGAGCAGCAATCGCAATTGGATTAGGAGTTTTAGGACCCTCGTTAGGTCAGGGTGCAATTGGAGTAAAAGCATGCGAAAATGTCGGTAAATACCCGGAAAGCGCAAATAAGATTCGTGAAATCATGTTTGTAAGCATGGGCGTAATCGAGGCATGCGCAATATACGTAGTCTTGATTGCCGGCGGTTTAATCTACTTCTTAATATTTACCTAATTAGTACATGGCATTCATTAATGGCACGCTGATACTACAAGCAGCTCATTTTATTATTGCATTTTATATTATTAAGTACTTCTTCTTCAAGCCGGTCTTTGCCCACATTGAAATAGAAGATGCACTACAAGAATCATTAGTTTCAGCGGTGCAAGAGCATCAAGCTGCAGTTGCTCAAAAAGAACATGAACTATCAGATCATTGGCATACGCTGAGATCTTATTTTACCCAGCAGGCTCCTTCTTTAAAGCGGCAACGATTGGTTATTCCTAAGCAATCGATTACTGTGCCTGATTCAATGACACCTGCTGATGTGCAACACGCTGTTCAAAGTCTCGCTAAAAAATTAGTTTCACGGGTGGATCATGTTGCATGAATCTATTATCAGTATCTTTTTCCGTGTAATTAATTTTGCGGTCATTCTTGGCTTGGCCTACTATTTGTATAAACGTTATTTTAAGAATCGCATTGACGATAAGATGACTCAAAAAGAAGCATTGCTTAAGGGATTAGAAGAGCAAGGATATTTTCTTGAAGGTAAGGCGCATGATTTTGAAATGCAATTAAAAGAACAAGAGATTACCGGCAACCTTTTAAAGCAGAAATTGCAAGATTGGAATGAAGCGGTTGCCAGAGATCACCATAAACGCGATCAAGAACAGCGCTTGTATGCTGCTCAGACCAATGAACGAGTTCAGGAAAAAAATAAAATCTTAGCGCAACATGCTCTGCAAAAAGAGGTGTTGCCTGATGTATTAGAGCAAGCACGCCATGAACTCAAAAAAAAGTTTAGTGCATCATCTCATTCAAAAAAGTATGTGCATGATATTATCCAACGTTTACAAGGAAGTTGATTATGGATGCTCATGTACTTAATGCAAAGCGCTATGCACAAGCCTATTTAAATCTTTTCCAACTTGCACCGCATGATTTAGATAATATAAAAAAGGCGATCGATTTTTTAGATCATCATCGAGAGATTTTTTCTTTATTAAAAGTTCCGTTGCTGGATCCTCAGATTAAAATGAATGCGCTTAAACATTATTTATTAATACAATTCTCTTTACCTGATTCATTTGAAAAATTAATAAATGTTCTGGTTTTGCAAAAACGCACCTATTTAATTCAGATGATTTTAACTGAGATGATCAATTTATATGAAGATCAGCAGGGATTAGAATCATTTTCGATTGCAAGTTCTTCTGCATTGGATGATACTGAATTAGAACAGATTAAAAAATTTCTTGCCATACATACGCATCATAATATTATATGCACTCCAATTGTGGAACCAGAATTGATTGCAGGTATACGTATGCAAAGCAATAATCACTTATGGGAATACTCGATTCGCAAGCAATTAGCTGCAATTAAAAGCCGTATGCTTGAGTAAAAGGATTTATTATGGATAGCAAAACAACCGATTTAGTATCGCTCTTTGAAAAAGCACTAAAAGGGCTTTCAGACGAAAAATTACAAGAGATTGGTCTAGTGATCAAAGTAGGTGATAATATCTGCTTGGTACATGGATTGAAGAATGCGATTTACGGTGAACTGATTGAGTTTGAGGGTGGAAATAGTGGTATCATCTTCAATCTTGATGAAGATTCGGTTGCGATCTTCTTATTAAATAATAATATTCCGGTAGCGGAACTCGAAGTTGCAAAGCGAACCAATGATGTGTTTCGCATTGGCGTCAGCAGTGATATGATCGGCCGTGTGCTTAATGGTGTGGGTAAACCAATTGATGGTCTTGCTCCTTTAAAAAATCAAGAGCTTCGTCCCGTGGAAGCAGCTGTTGCGGGGATAACACAACGCAGCCCGGTGAATGAATCATTAGAAACCGGCATAGTTGCCATTGATGCATTGGTACCCATTGGTAGAGGGCAACGAGAGCTGATTATCGGAAATAGAAATACCGGTAAAACAGCGATTGTGCTTGATACGATTATGCATCAAAAAGGCAAAAATGTTATTTGTATTTATGTTTCAATTGCACAGCGACAAGCCAATTTAGCGCGTATTATTCAAGAGCTTGAAGACCATGGCGCGATGGATTATACGATTGTTGTCAGCGCTGATTCAAGTGAAACTGTGTTAAATCAATATTTAGCGCCCTACACTGCATGCACGATTGGCGAATATTTTAGAGATCAGCAAAAAGATATTTTGATTGTGTATGATGATTTATCAAATCACGCGATTGCCTATCGTGAAATGTCACTTTTATTACGCCGTGCTCCGGGCCGTGAAGCGTATCCAGGTGATGTGTTTTACTTACACTCACGATTATTGGAACGTGCGGGTAAATTAGCAGCAGGCGGATCGATTACTGCATTGCCTATTGTGCAAATTCAAAGTGATGACATCACCGCCTATGTTCCAACTAACTTAATTTCTATCACCGATGGGCAAATATTTTTAGATACCCGTTTATTTAATCAGGGTATGCATCCTGCAGTAAATATTGAACTTTCAGTGTCTCGTGTGGGTGGCGCTGCGCAAACGCCGGCGATTAAAAGAATGACCAAAGCGTTGCGTTTAGAATTAGCGCAGTATCAAGAGTTGGTCGATTTTGCGCAGTTTGGCACGGAGCTTGATGAAGTATCGCAACGTAAAATTGCGCGCGGTGTTCGTATTATTGAACTGCTTAAGCAACCGCAGTATGTTACCTACTCATTTGTAGATCAATCATTAATGCTCTTTTTATTAAAAGCAAATTTCTTGGATCAGATTGCTGTAAAACAGGTGAATACCTATGCAACGCAATTTGTGAGCTTCGTGAAATCGGTCTATAAGCCGATTTATGATGTGATTGAGCAAACGGCTGATATTACTGATGCAACCAAAGAAGATCTGATTGATGTTGCCAATGAATTTAATCTCATTTTCGTCCCAAAAGCAGAATAAAAATTAAGGCCCACAGTTACGCGGGCCTTTTTAATTTATCTAAAGAATGGCAGCTGCAGATGCGGAATATTCCTGAGGTTGAAGCTGCGGATTGTTGCTGGAAGGTTGCGTATTCTATTAATATCTGCGCAGAAATCTGCGCGTGCTTGAGCATCGGTAATTAATTTATATACGGCAAATGCTTCAAAAGCTAAGCCAGTCAACGCAAGAATGTTTGATATATCACGCGAATTATCATACCAAAATCTATTTAATCTTTGTCTGACAGTCAATGGAATTGGCTCTGGAAGAGCGTATGTTTGCCATACTAGACGTGGATGGAGTCGACCACTGCATGGGAATTTTTCTAAACAGACCCAGCAAAACTCATATCTGCAGTTGTTGCAGGTCATATGATCGCAGCCGTTATTTTTTTCAATGTTAATTTTGCAACGAGGACACTGTTTACTGTGATTTTCTTTCCATTCATTATTTGCTTGATTTTCTGGTGTCTGATTATTAATGCGTGCTTGATCACAAGAGATTTGTTCATCATGATTAATTAAGCATTGATTGCAATACTGCTTATTGCATTGTCCACAAGTAATTGATTGTGCGCACGTACTTTCATTTATAAAGTAAAATTTGCAATCGGGGGTTGGACAGTGTTTTAAATGTTCCTGTTGGCGTGCCCAATTAAAGGTAACCGCTTCAATATAAGGTTTTGCATCATCGCCTAATAAATCGATAACTTCTTGATATTGCAACTGGTTGCTGCACGAAGGACATCTGATTAAGTGTAGTTCCTGGCTTCTGGTTGCAAGTTGAACGTAGCCTGTTAAACAATCAGTACAAAAACTATTGTGTCCGCATGACAACGTGGTAAAAGCTGCATCTTCTTTTTCTTCTCTGCAGATCGTGCATGTTTTTAGGGCAATTGCAGGAGCTGTATCTTGATTGGATTTTTCTTGGTTATATTCAATGCTTGCCACAAGAGGTAGCACGAAAGAATTTACGGTAAATAATCCAAGTAATATATATTTTTTATGTAACATTGATACCCCTCAATTAACGGTATAGTGCGTTAGCATGTTCTAAAATACGGTTAAAGGTATCCCAACGCATATGAGCGCGAATTCTTAACGTTCCATTTGGATTAACACGTACACGAATACCCGCATCATTCAACATGCGTGCAAATCCATGAGAATCTCGTGGCATATCTGCTCTTACTTCAATCAGAGTTGGCATATTTTGTCCGATAGGAGTTTGCTGATTGCGCTCAATTAGAGCAATTGTCTGATAGGCGTGGTTAAGTATATTACGCCTAAGCGCAATATCCTCTGTATTTATATTTCTTAATTCTTCTCTATGCATGCCACGTAAAGCCATGCGATTATCAAACTCTTGTCGTTGGTTTCTAGATAATCCTCTTAATCGTCTCCCTAACTCAGCCTCATAAGTATTGAGTGCTTCAAGTTCTGCGCCATTAATTGCAACTGCGGGTGCTACCGGTGCTACTTGAGCTAATTG
>CAYSAX010000029.1:0-10632 GCA_964429045.1 uncultured Pseudomonadota bacterium | reverse complement strand
TAAGTTCAAAAAAACATGCATTATTTCCTGCGACTTGCTTCTCTACAATCCGACTTATTTGAGCTACACCATGACCCGGATAGACAACTTTTTCATTTAAGCAAAAAGTTGCCGCTTTTATTCTCGACATGGAAAATGCCCTTTCTTTTTAAAGGGAGCGTCCACTAGAATAAAGCTTTTACTCAATAAGCTACATTAGTATATCATGACTTAAATTTTTTTTGATACATGATTGCAGTTTTACTTGCATCTGGCCTTCTGATCAACACATACAAAAACACGAACAAAATGGCACCGCCGGCATATTATTTCGCCGACATTCAATGATTTGCTCAATGCGAAGCGCAGGCGCCGTCATAAATGTAAAATAATTTAAAAATGAGAATATGATGTACTATTTTTTCATTTTATAAGTAAACTATTAATGTTTTTTTAAAACATTTTCATAGAGAAAATCTTGTACTTGGTAACAAATAAAATTATTTTCGCTTGCTTAACAAATATTGGTTAAACAGATTATAAAGTTGTTCATCTTGAAGTTGTCTTGCAATATCAAGAACGGTTTGTCCCGTTTTATCTTTATTGGCAACGGGGCTCCCTTTGTTTATTAGTGCTTGAGCAACTTTATATCTTTGGGGCGCTGAACGAATTTTAAAAATCCAAAAGAGCGGAGTTTGTCCAAGTTTGTTTGCAACATTTACCGGAGCACCCTTAGAAAGCAAATAATTTACATAGAGTTCCGGTTCCAGATTGGTCATAGCATAATGAAGCGCAGTATTTCCCAGTTGATCTTGGTGTGCGACATTTGCTATCGGACTTATCAAAGTCGGTCCATTACCTAAAAGTGATTGTGTGAAAAGCATATCACTTCGAATTACTGCCAATTGAAGGCCAGTGCGTCCCGATTCATCGGTAGCACGCGCATCCTCATTATCACCAATTAATATAGGACGCTTTCTCATCGCATTTTGAACACTATCAGCATCCAGAACACTGACATGTCCTAATTTAACTGCAAGTTGTACGGGTGTATGGCCATCTTTATTTTTCAAATCATAATTAAGGATTTGACCATATTTTCTATTAACACGATTTACCCAATCGATATCATTCATAGAAGCAGTAATATGCAACATCGTGCTGCCATCTTCCGCTTGCGCATTAATCTGAGCGCCGCGCTGCATCAACTGTTCAAGCATTCGCCACCGATTATCGGCTTGCGTAATCATCATAATACGATGAATAGGAGTGAGTCCGCGTGAATCAGAGACATTAACATCAGCACCGTTATCAATAAGTAATTGCGCAACCGCTAAGCTACCGATTTTCCCACCATTTACTAACGCAAAATTAAGTGCATAATCACGATCTGCATTTGCAGATGCAATATTGGGATTTGCACCTTTTTGTAATAATATTTTAGTGCGTTCGATATCAGAATCAATTGCAGCACGCATTAATGGAGTTATGCCGGTATTATCAAAGGCATTAACATCTTTAAGTGCTACGACTGCATCGATATTAAACTGAATCTCTTGAGGAATTTGCGTCACGACATAATGAGTAAACATCGTGATTCCCATAACGCCGATTAACGTAATGCCAAGGGTAACGATCGTTGAACAATGCTTCATGTAAAACTCCCTTTTTGGCTCCATTTATATGCTACAAAATACTATCTTCACTTAAAAGATAGTAAATAATACTCATAATTGGCAATCATTAAAATAAAACAAGGCTTATGGCATTGCTACCATAAGCCTCGCAAACAATTATGTATTAATTACGGCAATTTTTCTTTTTCACCCACTGGTTGCTGTCGCGCTAGCTCTATCAGGCCGCAACTTATTAAAGAATCAATACGAATAACAAGGTATATTTACCATAATTTTTCATAAAATATCTCTAAGGCAAGCGTGATCTACGCAACTGATAAGCTTCATTCAAGAATTCATTTAAATCTGAATACTGTCTTAAGATTCTTATAACTTGAAAATTTTGAGTATCCGCACCAGCTTCTAATAATAAGCCCGCTGCTTGTAACGCATTATTACGCGTAATTGTACCCTGTTTATAACTATTGAGTACAGTACTTAATGGAACGCTATTTGCTGGTAATACCACGATATTAGGATCGGCTCCTAAGGCTAACAATTCGCGCATTGCAGCTATTTTACCCAAAGATGCTGCTAAATTTAAAGGAGCTCCTTTAATATAGGAATTATAGTTTACATTAGCTCCATCAGCAATCAAAGCTCTTATTCTTGGAACATCCCCTCTTATTGACGCAGAAATTAATTCATCATTATTATTAATCTGCGGTTGCATGCTAACACTCAATAAAGGGCATAGCGCTCCCAATAACAATATATATTTCATAGAAATCTCCAACAATTATTACTAATAGAAATTATATCAAAAAAATAAACATAGTCTCAACAGATTAATGATTTACTAATAGAAGGGGCAATTATACAAGGATAATTACCATTAAATAAGAGTCATCGAAGGTTGCCGCGCGGGCATTTCCCTTTATGGGAATTTTTACTCTTTCTTAGTTAACTGATTTTCTAAAGTTATAGTATATAGCATTAATAACTAATAAGACTCTGCAAATAACTCCATAAATGACGTTCTTTGTTATTAGTATATTTACGTGTGTGATTACGTATGATTGGTACGTATATTAATTGAGTCTCTTCTTCTTATTAGTATATACGCATATGATATCACTCTTTGTTTCTGTATATTCCATTATCTTCTTCTTTCCATATACGTATATGGTTTGTACATATTATATGGTTATTCACCTATATGCGTATGTAGGGGTATATGTATATGAATATGCGGCATATCTCTATCCCTATTATGTTCAGTTATATTCTTATCCTGTATATCCTTTATATTCGCTTCCCCCATCTTAGCACGTAGATGCGGATTGCATGAAAAGCCCGTTTAACACGGAGTCAAGACCCCGCTCCCCCTTCCCTACCCACGGGAAAGGGAGCGGGGGTGAGGACGGAGTGCCCTGCGCCGCGCGCCGACCCCCTCTTTAAAATAAAAATAGTCCTTATAAATAAACCTTTTTAAAAATGGCATACAATTCTATCATTGCCTAAACTGCATTAGCAATTTACAAATTATGCGACATAAATACAAAAATAAAACTAACTGCGGCGCGGACCCAGATCAAACCATAATAAAAACATCTCGAGACACCTACTAATAATAAATATAAAATATGAGCGAAGAAGACTAAGATTTTTTAAGTTTTAAATTGACATCGAAACACGCGAAGGCTATAATTTAGCTGAAATTTAAACATAATCGCAACTTTCAAAAAGGATCAATTATGGCAAAGAAAATCATTGGTATAGATTTGGGTACTACCAACTCAGTCGTTGCCTATATGGAGGGTAACACCCCTAAGGTGATTCCTAATAAAGATGGTAGCAACACCACCCCTTCGGTAGTCGCATTCACTAAAGACGGCAAACGTTTAGTCGGCACATTAGCTAAACGCCAAGCGGTAACCAATCCAGAAAACACTATCTACTCAGCTAAACGCTTCATTGGACGTATGTATGATGAAGTTAAAGACGAAGCAAAGCACATTCCTTATAAATTAGCCAAACGCAGCAATGGCGAAGTAGGCATCCTTGCTCAGGGTAAAGAATATACCGCTCAAGAGATTTCAGCGGCTATTTTAGCTGAATTAAAGCAAACGGCAGAAGAGTTCTTAGGCCATCCGGTTAATGAAGCAGTAATCACTGTCCCTGCTTATTTCAATGACACGCAACGTCAAGCCACTAAAGATGCGGGTAAAATCGCCGGTCTTGAAGTAATGCGTATTATCAACGAACCTACTGCAGCGGCTCTTGCCTATGGTTTTGATAAAAAGAAAAATGGCACCATCGCAGTATTTGACTTTGGTGGCGGTACCTTTGACGTATCAGTACTAGAAATTAGTGATGGCGTTATCGAAGTACGCTCAACCAATGGTGATACACATCTAGGTGGTGATGATATCGATAATATCTTAATCAACTATCTGGCTGATGAGTTTCAACGTGAAAATGGAGTTGATTTACGCAAAGATAGTATGGCATTACAGCGCTTAAAAGAAGCTGCTGAAAAAGCAAAGAAAGAGTTATCAGCATTACACGAAACTGATATTAATCTTCCGTACATTACCGCAGACGCGTCTGGTCCTAAACATTTAAATGTTAAAATCTCACGCGCAAAACTTGAATCATTATGCGCAGATGTTTTCCGTCGCTTATTAGAGCCATGCAAAAAAGCTTTAGCAGATGCAAAGCTCAACGCAAGCCAAATCGATGAAGTAATTTTAGTGGGTGGCTCAACCCGTATTCCTAAAGTACAGCAACTGGTAAAAGATTTCTTTGGTAAAGAACCAAACAAATCAGTAAACCCTGATGAAGTGGTGGCAATTGGCGCTGCGATTCAAGGTGGAATCTTGGCTGGTCATGTCAGCGATGTACTCTTGCTTGATGTCACTCCCCTTTCATTAGGAATTGAAACATTAGGCGGTGTGATGACTAAGCTGATCGAACGCAACACAACGATTCCAACTAAAAAATCACAAGTTTTTTCAACCGCAGAAGACAATCAAACTGCAGTTGATATTCGCATCTTCCAAGGTGAACGCGAGTTTGCAAAAGACAATAAACTTTTAGGCCAATTCCGTTTAGATGGAATTCCCGCTGCACGTCGTGGCGTCCCGCAAGTTGAAGTATCTTTTGATATCGATGCTAACGGTATTGTGCACGTATCTGCAAAAGATAAAGCGAGCGGTAAAGAACAAAAGGTTACTATTACCAGCAGCAGCGGCTTAAACAAAGATGAAATCGATCGTATGGTGCGCGAAGCAAAAGAACATGAAGCTACTGATAAGCAAGCGCGTGAAACGGTTGAGAAAAGAAATCATCTTGATGGTTTAATCTTGCAAGTTGAAAAAACAGTACAAGAAAATAAAGATAAGATCGAAGCAGCCGAAATAACCAAAGTTGAAGAAGCATTAGAAAAAGCGAAAAAATCAATCAAAGAACATGAAAACAATGCTCAAGAGTTGCAAAAAGCGACTGATGAATTGATGCAATCTTCACATAAAGTTGCAGAGATTTTATATCGTCAGCAAAGCGGCAATCCTCAAGAAGGCGCAGCTCAGCCGACAGACGAAGATACTAAGAAAGATAATAACGGTCCAATTGACACCGATATTAGCTAAATTCAATACGTCTGCTTTTTGAGCTTCGTAAACATTAAAAAAATAAGGGACTCTTTTTACAGAGTCCCTTATTTTTTTCTCAGATAAAAAATATTATCTTTTATCTTTGTGTGAGCAGCAGGTGAATAAGCAAAGTAAGCTAATAAGACCAGCAACACCGATAATAACTTGAAGAGGTGAAACTAATGCAGCTAATTGGTTTGCAAATAAACCCATATCCCAAAGATTAAGATTTTTGCCTAAATAACTACCAAGACCAATAAGGCCCCAAGCGATAGCAGCAACTGAACATAAGAACCAAGATACGGTGCCGATTGCTTTCATTGCTGGTGAATGGTGATTGTGATGCATCATAATATGCTCTCCTTTTAAGGATATTAAGTAATAAAATACTACATATTTTTTAATACCATAATAATTCATCAGGTGTAAATATCTGTAACAAAACTCAATGGATTTAATAAATTATTTACACAAATATTTTAAATTGAGATAATGCAGTTAATCGATTTGCAAGCATTACAGATCAAAAACATTACTAACAGAGATTTGCATGAAATTGAAGATATACGTTTTATTTATAATTAACCTTTTTTTATCTTCATTAATCTTTGCAAGTAATCCTCCTCAATTACCATTAGATATTCCTCACATAAAGATGATCGTTGATCAAGATACCTGCGGACTTCATTTACGATGGGATGATGATATTAACTGGCACAGAAAAAATATATGTAGAGAATATTTGCAAACTTCTAATTATCTTTTAGCGCAACATCTTCAAGAGATTCGCAACTATCAACTTACACGAACAGTTCCTCTCGTTAATCATTATTCAACTCAACCAACACCACTGCCTACCTCTATTGCACCACATCTTTTACATGAACAGCCAAGCGTCCCATTCTCGATTACTCAAAATATTCCGACATTTCAACCAAAGCCTTTTACGCCGGCTAGCCAAACACCACATGAAACAAAAAAACATAAAAGAGAAGACGACCAGCTACCTGTAAGCCAAAACAGTTCTATACCATTAAAAACCACAGAAGAAGAACCCCGAGTCGCCAAACGTTGCCTTACTAAAAAACCTCAACCATTTGAATCAATATTTCGGATTCGACAAAAAATAAAAATTCACGATCCAAGCGAACCGAGTTAAAAAGAGATAAATGACCTTTTTGGAAATTTAAGTATACTTACTATAAAATAATCACCGTTAGTTGAAAAACAATTAAAAATCTAAAGATAAAGAATATCCATGAGCATTCAAGCAGGACTGGTTGGCTTACCCAACGTTGGAAAATCTACTCTTTTTAACGCCCTTACCAAATCAAGTGTACCCGCCGAAAACTACCCTTTCTGTACTATCGAACCTCATGTTGCGATTACCCATGTGCCTGATCTGCGCCTCGATAAACTACAAAAATCTTTTAATTCTCAAAAACAAATCCCCGCAATGGTTACCTTTGTCGATATCGCCGGACTGGTAAAAGGCGCGGCATCTGGTGAAGGACTAGGAAACCAATTCTTAAACCACATCCAATCGGTAAACTTAATTTTGCACGTTTTACGCTGCTTTCAAGATCCTGATATTATCAGCTCTCGCGGTGTTATTGATCCTTTAGGCGATTTTGAAATTATCGTTTCAGAATTGATGCTCAAAGATTTAGAGTCCGTGATTAAACGTTTAGAGCGCGTTGATGGATCAATCAAAAAAGCACATGGCAAACCGGCCGAACTTAAAGAGCTCAACGCTGAAAAAGAACTGCTTACCACGATTCGCGCAGCGCTTGATAGCGGTAATGCGGTCCGTGTACGTGAGTTGGTTACTCAATCAACGGTTAAAACCATTCCTCTTTTAACGGAAAAAGACTTTTTGATTATTGCTAACATCGCTGAAGGCGAAATCGAAAATGATGGTTATAAAAATAATGATGCGTATCAAAAATTAGTTTCACAATTTGGCACACAAAAAGTTCTGCCTATCTGTGTAAAAGTTGCATCCGAACTTTCTCAAATGAATGATGAAGAAGCACAAGAGATGATGGGATTAATCGGCCTTAAAGAAAAAAGCTTAGATATCATTATTCGCGAAACCTATAAAAACTTAGGTTTGATCACCTTCTTCACCTGTGGTCCTAAAGAAATTCATGCCTGGCCTATCCGCAAAGGCATCAATATTCGCCAAGCAGCAGGGGAAATTCACTCAGATTTAGAGCGTGGATTCATATGCGCCGAGGTTTATAATTGCCAAGATCTGTTTGAACTGGGTACTGAAGCCAAGATTAAAGCTGCCGGTAAAATGCGTATTGAAGGCCAGCCCTATATCGTTCAAGACGGGGACATTGTCCATATTCGTTTTAATGTCTAAAAAGGCCAAAACGGCCGTTTTTTAGCAATAGGGACTTACCCCTTAAAAACACTTCACTACCCATTTTTAGCTGTTTTTGCCATGCGTTTAGCCTCAAGCCTCCATAAATAATTTCTATTTGAATTTAAATGGGGCTATTTATCGACTTTTTGGGTAAAAACGCTATTATCAATAGAGATATAAGGTTATCTATCTGAAAATAATGGAGATTATAGATGCTTTGGTTTAAAAGGCTTATTTTGCCTCTTTTTCTAGTATTTTGTGGACAAATAGTTACTACCACCCCTACTGCGGTGCATCAAGCTATTACCCAAGAGGCTTTTGCCTCTTTTTGGCAATGGAAAGCAGCCTGCGATGCATGTTATAGCACGGGAAAGACCCCTTTAACCCAACAAGCCTTCCTTACTGAACTCAATGCATTTGTCCAATCTCAAAATAATGGTCCTTTTTCAGACCAAAATAACTGGGTTAAAACAGGCCTTTTTGGTAAACAAAAGCCAACACCAGAGTTTTACAGCACAACAAAATTTGAACCCTATGTACAAAAATTAGAGATTCCTGCCAATGCTGAAGTTGCCTTTCATGGTGACGTTCATGGGGATATTAAATCATTCAATGCCTTCATCGAAGATTTGAGTAATAAAGGATACATGGATCATGCCAATCCTTTTAAAATTAAAAAACAGAACTTTTACATTATAATGTTGGGTGATTATACCGATCGTGGTCAGTATGGCGCGGAAGTATTGTATGCCATTTTGCGCATGAAACAAGCCAATCCGAATCATTTTTTTATGGTACGTGGAAATCATGAAGATGCTCAATATAACGCTCACTATGGATTAATTCAAGAATTGGCACGCAAATTTTCTAACTCATCAGGCACCATAATGGATGCTATCCATAGAACCTATAACTATTTACCCGTTGCATTGTACTTAAAATCAGGAACAAATGCACTGCAATGTTGTCATGGCGGAATGGAAATTGGATTTGATCATACAAAAAAATTATTAAACACATCAGACACACAAAAATTTGTACTTGTTGATGTTCTTAAAAAACTTACTCGGGTAAATGCATTATCATCTCAAGCAAAAAAAGCATTTAATTATATTCATAAAGAAGATACTAATCATTATAATCCTGAAAATATTGGATTTATGTGGAACGATTTCACTTTTGATCATGAAGATACATCAAATGAATTTGCCTGCGTTTTTGAACAGTACGGTCGCGGAAAATATCCACAAAAAATTACCCAATATCTGTTAAAACATGATAGCACTCCAACATGCACTGTACGCGGAGTAATGCGCGCTCATCAACACGGGCATGAAACTATGCAATATATCCTTAATCGCAATGGCCATACTCATGAAGAAAATACCGGCGTAGCTAAATTATGGCCTCCACAAGATCACATGCAGCAGCCTGCACACGCATTATGGGATGGAATCGTATGTACCTTCAGTGTATCACCCGGCGCGTATGGTTCATCTTTTAACTATAATTTTGATTCGTACGGTATTTTAAAAACCGCACCAAACTTTGATGACTGGCGCTTGGCAATGACGCGCTTGGTCACCACACAATAAATGAATGTAAGGAGGTTATAAAAAATGTTATTTACTAAAAAAACAGTTTTGATTACGGCACTAATTGGCAGCTTATTGGCCAATGTCGGTCTCTATTTTTATTTTAAACAACCGGAAGAAACATCTAGCACTCAAGATATAGAAATCTCTGCACCGATTATTCAAACACCGATTGCAATTCCTTCTCCAAAGATTAAGAATAAAACTCCTTTAGCATGGGATTGGAAAGCGATCGACACTTCTAAAATCTACTTCCCGAAAGATTTCTTATGGGGCGTTGGCACTTCTGCGCATCAAGTAGAAGGTGATTGCACCAATAATGATTGGGCTGCATGGGAACAGACACAAAATTTTGAGCAGACCGGACGCGCATGCGATCATTGGAAAAATTATAAACAAGATATTCAGTTGATTAAACAATTAGGTGTTAAATCCTACCGCTTCTCAATCGAGTGGAGCAAAGTTGAACCAAAAGAAGGTTCATTCAATCCGATTGCATTAAAGCATTATGAAGAAGTATGCAAAGAGTTAGTAAAAAATGGTATTAAACCGGTTATTACTCTCCACCACTACACCAATCCACAATGGTTTGTAAAAAAAGGTGGTTTTGAGCGGATAGAAAATGCAAAATACTTCGTGCGATTCTGTACTAAAGCATTTGAACAGTTAAATCCCTATACCCATTTATGGATCACCTTCAACTCTCCAACCAGTTACGTAGCCCGTGCATACCATGCTAAAATGGCTCCACCTGCCATTGAAAATATGCAGTTAATGCAAGAGGTTCTTAAAAACATGCTTGAAGCACACGTTCAAACCTATCATGCATTAAAGAAGCTTCCTCATGGCAAAGAATCCCGCATTGGTATCTGCCATAATATTTATCAAGTAGAACCTAAAAACTTTTGGGATAAAGCAGCATGTTCAAGCGCGTACTCATTATTTAATGAAAACGTATATCAATTCTTTAAAACCGGTAATTTCAAAGCATCGGTACCCTTTAAAGTAAGCTTGAGCTATAGCAATCCAAAGGCAAAAAATACGTTAGACTTTATCGGTCTAAACTATTATAGCCACGGCTTAATGAACGGCTTTAATATTGAACCACACCAGGGTGAAATTAAAACCCAAAGTCTTATTTACACGCTGTATGCTGAAGGATTTTATCGCGCAATTCAAGAACTCACCAAAGAGCTTGCAAAACCTTTAGATATTCCTATTTATGTAACTGAAAACGGTATTGCAACAGATAATGAAAAAGATCGTGAAACGTTCTTCAAACAATATCTATTTGCCCTTTCATATGCACGCAGTGTCGGATGCCCGGTACAGGGATATATGGTATGGTCACTCATGGACAATTACGAATGGGGAACCTATGATACCAAATATGGTATCTATTCAGTTGATTA
>CAYSAX010000028.1:0-10938 GCA_964429045.1 uncultured Pseudomonadota bacterium | reverse complement strand
AAAGTAGCAATTTAGATATTCTGTTCATAATTAATCCTCCAATAGATTATGATAATCAAAGATATACTAATTGCCGCTTAGAATACGTGATTTAGTTTAACGCGTCAAATATAAGCATTATCAATTAAGCTTTTCAGGAGTTTTATTATTCCAATATCCAGGTCCGTAATTTACCAATATTTGCTCGTCTTTTTTTATGTCTCTCTGTGCAACATAAATAAGATGCCACCCATCAGGACCATATACATTGAGAGGCACCACATTAGGGTCAAAACTATGGTTAATAAATCGAGTAAAATTACATGAAAATTTTGCATCAACAAGAAACACTTCTTTAATACCACTGTTGACCGATGGAATAATATTCCAGGTAAAACACGGATCAAAATTCCTTGATGCGCGTACCCTGCTATCATACAAAATCCCCGTATAATCACCAATGTAATCACCTTTTTTAATATCCGCTGCTGCAAATATTCCGTGACCCACCGTATTACTAATAAATTTCATATACCAGGGAGCTTCATATTTCTGCTCGATGCAATAATAATATCGCTCGTAAAAATATCGCTCATGGAGCACTAATTGATGTTTTGGAATTATCGGCATTCGCGTAGAAGAAGAATCGTATTTGGACTGATCGAGATACTCGATCCCCATTGCTTCCACCGCGCCTCTATATTTTTTATCATTAAAAAATTCGTTTTCATCGAGAAGCAGTGTAAATAAACGCCATGAAATATTTTCATTAATTTCATTTGTTTCAGTTTCAATTGGCTTATTTTTTTTAATAATAATCGGAGCATTTTCGATGCCCAACTCATCAAAAAAATCTTTGTTAAATCGAGAATTTTCGCTAGCATTGATTACTATTACTAAAGATAGAAAAGCTAAAAAATAACGTTTTGACAGAAACATTTGATGCCTCTTACATTTAAATTCCTACAACTCTTTATGTATTAGAGAAATACTATGAATACTATTTCCGATCAAGTGTTAAAAGAACTTTTTGACGCCCTTCATTACACGAATATGCAAGAACTGCGTGCTTTTTGTAAAGCTCACCATATTCCATCAACCGAGAACAAAGCGTTGCTTATCGAAAAGATCATGCATTTTGTTAAAACGGGCACAATTTTACCGGTGATAAAATTCCCTGCAAATGCATTGGCAAAAAAAGGAACCGTCTACCCCCTTGAACCAAATACCAAAATTTTACATGGCTCATTTAAAAACGATTTAAAGACCCGTATTTTTTTTCAAAAACGGATCGGCAATCATTTTCATTACACTGCATTTGGCATCGATTGGATTGAAGAACGGTGGTTTGCCGGCAATCCCCCAACCTATCAAGAGTTTGCAACAATGTGGCAACGGGAATATGAGCGGCGCAAAACCACAAAAGCTCAACCTAAAAAAGAATGGGCTTTATTAAATTTTATGCAACGCTATCAAGAAGAATTTCCGAATGCATCAAAGCAGGAAGTCATGCGTGAATGGAAAACGGAAAGAGAGAAACAAGCGCAACGTGCTCATGAATTATTGAAAATTGTACTAATATCTAGAAGGTGAATGATTGAGGTAAAGATTATTATTGTTAATTTCATGCAAAAAAGTGGTTAACTTTAATGTCTGTGGAGCAACCTCAAAATGTTTATTAATCATCCGCAATACAAAAATAAACTTAAACAAGATCCAGCGTAATTCACGCGAGCGCTTTTTGGGGCTATCAACACCACCATCTAACTCTTTATTATAAGTAATATTAGAAAAAATGAGATCAATACTTAACATTGTTCCAGTGAAAAGCCCATCCATAATTATTTTATATTTTTGGTCATCATACAATCTCTCATTATGAGCTGTATAATTTGCGAGTGCATATAATGCAGTTGGTCCAACGAAATATCCCACCATAGAAAGATAATCTGTCCAATCTAATTTTAATCGTAATGTTGGTTTACTATTTTGACTTATTTCTTTTTTTTCAGGCATATCTAGCTCATCAGCAATAATATTGCAGCTAACAAAAGATGCTACCAAAAATAGCGCTATTAATATTTTTTTCATTTGTACGCTTTAATTTTAGATATTTTTAAGAAATTATTCCCGCACCAAGACAAATCTCTCCATCATAAAAAACTGCAAATTGACCTGGCGCGATGCCTTGATCATCTTGGGCTAGGGTAACCTGCCATTCATTTTCAGTTAATTGCACCGCGGTACAATTATAGATGTTTTTGCCGTGTCTCAGTTTGACTTGAAGATCGGTTTTTGTAGGCGGAGTTCCTGAAAGCCAATTACAATTACTCACCATAAAGGTATCTCGCTTTTTATCTTCAGAATAATAGTTGCGTGAGATAAAGACTTTATTGGCTATTGTATCTTTAGCAACAACATACCAGGGGCCTCCTGCTAGACCAGAGCCTTGACGTTGGCCAATCGTGTGAAACCAAAAACCTTTATGGGTTCCTAATTTGTTACCCGTTTCATATTCGATCATGTCACCAGGATTTTCACCTACATGATATTTAATAAAATCGCTGAATTTTAATTTTCCCAAGAAACAGATTCCTTGAGAATCTTTACGTTCTTTATTGGGTAGATCAAATTTTTGAGCAAGTATACGTACTTCATCTTTATGTAGATGGCCAATCGGAAATAATGCCCGCGAAAGCTGTGCTTTGCTTAGATATGAAAGAAAATAGGTTTGATCTTTGATCGGGTCGGGTGCACGATGCAATTGATGCTGGCCATCAGTTTCGATTACTTGAGCATAATGGCCGGTCGCCACTTTATCAAAGCTGTCATCAATATGGTTAAAAAACATACCAAACTTGATTCGCTGATTGCATAAAACATCAGGATTGGGAGTTCTACCTGATTTGATTTCAGCCATCGTGTAAGAAACCACTTGATCCCAGTACTCTTTTTGCAGTGATACTACTTTGAGCGGAACTCCAGCCTGCTCGCATACCGCGCGAACATAGGAAAGATCCTCCTCCCACGGGCAATCACCCAGGTAAGAAAGTTCATCTTCAAGCCAGATTTTAAGGTAAAAGGCGGTTAGATCGTGACCTTGATCTTTTAATAATCGAAGGGCTACTGAACTATCAACGCCACCGGAAACAAGTACTGCTATTTTCATATTTTTTTAAACGTATAAAGCCTGCTATACCGCTAGTATAACAGGCTTTATTATAAAATATAGAATTTCAGATAGAAATTATGAAACTTTACCTGGAACCAGGTGACTCAATAGTTGGTTTGCCCTGATTAATTCTGGATTTGTCTCTGCAGGCAATTCAGAACTGGTACGCGCTCCGCGCTGCCGCATAAACTCAACAAAATCATTATCGGTAGGCTTACAGGCATAGATAAGATCCAGCATCGTTTTTCCTTTAATACGTTCATTGAGATCCAAACCATCGGCAGTAAAGAAGCTATCAGTAGAAAGATCATACAGATATATACTTTCTGCACATTCAACTTTACGTCTTAAAAGCTGCATACCATGCGTCGTTGATACGATAAGAAGTGCGAGCATTAGGAGTTTCATAATTGCAATAATCCTTTAAATTAAGCGATACGGTTCAATACCCATGTTGACTAAATCTTTATCAGTTTGAGCAATATCTTGGCCCACTAATTCTAAAGCAGGCTTTAATTTGCCAGTTCTTGCTAATGAAATCAAATGTCCAAACTTATCAAAACCTTTTTTGAATGCATAATCTTTTGGATCTGGCAACTCTTGTGGATATTCAGTCGTCGCACCTTTTTCTAAAAGATAGAATGCTAAAACTAAGTATTGGGTTTTTAAATACTCTTCAACCGAATGATTAACTACTGATATGCCCTTAGAATCTTTGTAATATGCATACTTTTCTAGTGAAGTTTGTAATGAATCAATAAGTGTTATTAAAAATGGATTTTTTACTTGTTGTTCAGGAGTTAATTTTAAATTAACAGGCCCATTACCCATTTTTTGTCCACCAAATGTCCCTAACGTTAATTGGCTGGCCGCTTGATAACGTCCATGCGCAAGTGCAACGTTCAATGGTAATTGGCCATCTTGGCGCGGCACATTAAAATCTAATTTCAGATCATCAAGCATTGTTCGCATATCACTCAAGCGTGCACGATCCAAGTTGCCCACCACTGCGCGCTCAGATTCATCTTTAGGGGTAGTATTATATAAAAACACGCGCGTGGTAATAGTATCACCATTTTTATCATACGTAAGATCTTTAACAGAATGACCTGAAACGCTTTTATTCGTTAATTCTGACAACCATTGATCAAAATCCCGTTCATGAATCTTAGAATTATCTTCGAATCGTCTCATCCATGTATTATAGTGATGTGAAAATGACTCATAAGGACTTTTAACATTCGCCTCTTTTAACTCTTTCATCTCATTTTCGCGCGCTTCTATTACTTCTTCAATTAAAGCATTGGTAGCTCCTGCGCGTTCCATATCGCGGGTCATTTTAATAAATGGATCATTTTCTGCCATTTCTCTTATGCGTGGATCATCGGTAATTCCCAAATCAATACATTCTCGCATAGTAAGCGGAATGCTCCCGTCAGCAGCTAATGCAACTTTATCTCTTTGAGCAATTTGCTCTGGTGTTAATTCAGGTACCGATGGCACTACCGGCAGTTCTTTTTTATGGCATTTAACGAGATCAACTAACGACTGAACGATATTTGGATGATAACGGCGTAAGTACTGCTTTACCTGTTTTTTTACTGCATCACGCTCTTCTTGCGTCATCGGCTTTTCAAGCTTTTTATTGGCTAATGCATCAGCTACCGCTGCAGGCCTATCCATGGCACCAATGGAGAAACCAATTGATGCAAAACCAATTACATAAAATAATTTCATGAAAGACTCTCCTTTTAAAAGAAATTAATTAATATTCATCTCATATTATTGCGCATCTTTACAAACCTGCAATGTTTCATCTTTAATCATAAGAACAAGTTCATTCATGGCTGCATGGTTTTGTTCTCTATTAAGTGTTATAAGTTTTGCCAAGTCGTTAAATTTATTTTCTTGAGCAAACTTCGCAAGATCGCGCACTTGATTATTACCGTATGTGGTTCCATGAAAATCGGTTGATGCACCATTTTGTAATAATTTATTTAACAAAATAGCCGCATTCATACCCTGATAACGAATAAATGGTTTATCTGATATACATTCTTGAGCATTTGTACATTCTGAATGAGCATGATGCATAGCCTGCGTTAATGAAACAATCATGGTCTTTACAAAAGGGTTTTTAGCTTTTTGCGCAAAATTTAGTTTAACATGGGCAGGTACATGGTATGATCCCTCAAGCATACGCAATGCCAAATTAAAATTTCCGGCTTGTAAAACTTTTTGCAATGGCAATACTCCATCTGCATCTGGCTTATTAATAGCATCACCTTTCAAAGACGCAAGAATATCAGCCGGTGTCTCTTGATATGATAGTTTTGCTGCTTGTTTATCTAAACATGACTCGTCTACATGCTGCGCCGATCCATTCTGGATATACCTTTTGCGCCGCGCTTCCATTGCCATTTTTTTACAAGCACATTTTGAACGACCTTCAAAAAGCAAGATCGCAAGATCCATTATATCTTGTTCGGTATCAAATAAGGAATCTTCCATTCCTACCAAGCATGAAACTGACAAAAGAGATGAAAGTACTATAGACAACATTTTCATAAGATTCCCCTTCTATGGTTTAAAAAAAATTTGGTTAACTATACTGCTAAAGCCAACAGTTGTCACGGTTTGTCTATACTGCAAATCCTGGTAAACTACCTATAAATAACATAAAAAATCTCTAGCAAAAGATGAGCTATGAATTCGATTGCCCATATCCAGACCGCATTTAGCATATATTTGAAAAACACTTTTGGTATTACTGATCAATTAGCACAATCCTGCAATTTCACCCTTAATGTAGAACCAGCCCGCCAAGAATTTGGTGATTTAAATACAAATGCAGCTATGGCACTGGCAAAAGAGCTTAAACAAAATCCTCGTGCATTAGCTCAACAAATTATAAATGAATTTAAAAATCCTTATCTATCAAAGATCGAGATCGCTGGCCCAGGATTTATCAACGCTTTTTTGACACCTGCTGCACTTCACGATCTATCCCAATCTTTAATACATCAGAAGAAGCAATTCTTTTCTCTCGATGAAGATGTTCAAAAAGGTCGTTATGATATTGAATTTGTCAGCGCAAATCCTACTGGTCCATTACATTTGGGTCACGGACGTGGCGCGATCATCGGCGACGTTTTAGCAAACGTTTTAAAACTTTTAGGTCATCAAGTGACCAAAGAGTTTTATATCAATGATGCGGGTAATCAGATCAATAAATTGGGCCAATCGTTTAAAATACGCTGCCAACAAGCATTAGGAATCCAAGCTGAACTACCCGAAGATGGCTATCGTGGGGAATATTTACTAGAACTAGCACAAGAATGTATAAAAACAGAAGGCCAAGCAGTTTTAGATAAGCCAGACTCTTTCTTTGAATCCTATGCAAAAGAGTTTTTGCTTCAAAAAATTAAACAAACGCTTGAAGATTATGGTGTCACTTTTGATGTATGGTTTTCTGAAAAGAGATTACATGATAGTGGTTCTATTGAACGCGCAATAAAGTTGCTTCAAGAACGAAAAATGATCTATGAACACGAAAATGCATTATGGTTTGTATCAACCCAGTTTGGTGATGATAAAGATCGCGTAGTAAGAAAATCAACCGGTGAATGGACATATGTTGCCGCTGACATCGCATATCTTCTTGATAAATCAAAACGTGGATTTGATCATCTTGCAATGGTATTAGGCCATGATCATCATAGCTATGCCGTTCGCTTGCAAGGAATTCGCCAAGCATTAGGCCTTGATCGCATCGATTTGGCGATCATTTTATATCAATTGGTTACCATGAAAGCAAGTGGGCAATTAGTTCAAATGTCTAAACGTGCTGGTACTATGGTTACCCTTAAAGATGTGATCGATGAAGTCGGCAAAGATGTTGCACGCTTCTTTTATCTGAATCGAAAAGCTGATGCACAACTAGAGTTTGATCTTGATCTGGCACTTAAAAAAACTGAAGAAAATCCGGTATATTACGTGCAGTATGCTTATGTAAGAACCGGAAGTATTATTGAAAAAGCTGCTGAACACAAAGAACTTATTGATATCACCATTGCAGATGCAACTCATTTGGGCGCTCCTGAAGCACTTTTACTTAAAAAAATCGCATCGTTAAAACATACTCTTGAAGTTATCAGCACCACTCATCAAACACATTATTTGACCTATTACACCACCGAGCTTGCCGATATTTTCCATCGCTATTACGCACACAACCGGGTCATTGAAACGAATAACATTCCACAAAGCCGTGCACGCTTATTACTTATGCAACTCTTGCGCGAAACCTTTGCAACCTGTTTTGATCTTCTAGGAATCAGTAAACCTCAGAAAATGTAGGAGTCCTCTATGAAATTACTTAATCTCATCTTTCTTGGTCTTTTGAGCAGTTCTATTGCCGCGGCATATCCAACATACCCGATCTATCCGGTAACCTATTACGAGCCAGCGCCTATTTATTACACACCTGCACCGGTTTATTATCCACCGGTTAACCTATACACCCCACCGGTGATTACAACTCCCTATTACACCGATTATTATTGCCCATACTGCTATGATTATGGCTGTTATACCTGTACTAAAGCAGACAGCAAAGCAGTAGCCGCCGTAGGTGTTATTGCTCTTTCTTTATTGGCATTAGGCACTATTTATAATTATTAAAACCCTATCAATTCGATACTTTTAGGCATTCTTTAAGGTTTTACGCAAAAACCCTTGAAGAATGCCCCTTTTATTGTCTATAATTACAATTAGAAAATATTTATAGATAAAAACAAGGAGTATTCTAATGAAATCTATTAAATTAGCCTTAGTTATGGCAGTTTTTGCGGTAACGTCTTTAGTTGGACTTGATAGACCAACATTTGTTCAAAAGAACGGGACTGGAATCCAAATAGTTGATCCTGAAATTCTTCAAATACAAAAAACCTTACAACAAATAGGCAGCGAACATTTAACATCTAAACAGTTAAGTCCTACTTTTGTTACTGAAGCTCAAAATAGAATCACTGAATTAACACAGAAGTTAAAAGGTGCAACAAAAGAACAACTTCAAACGATCAAAGCTCAAATAGAGCAATTACGATTAAACATACAAAAATATTCTTCAACTGCGCCTGCAGCGTAATTATGCTTAAATACCTTGTTTTGTGTGTGGCCAGTTTCTTTCCACTGGCCACTTTTGCCGTAAATGTTCCTGCATCAGTTTCTTATATTGAAGAGACCCCTCAAGATATCCAAGAAGCACTCGTTAATATCAAAGAGCGCGTCCCGTCAGGAACCACTATCAGAACCCTTTCCGGGCTTCAACAATCTCGTGCTACCACCACCAAAGAAGCTCTAGAGGACCAACAGATTTATAACGATATTAAAGAAATAACGGATGTCATGCTTACCTTAGAACAAATAGTTCTTGATATGGGCATCCAGCCACGTTATTTTAGACAATTACAAATAAGAATGAATGAATTTATAAGCATGCTTCAAAAAGCCGGAATTCGCTATAATGTTAGCTTCCAGACTATGATCCAGCAACTTAATGCGTGGATGGCAGAAGTTGCAGCAGCTCCGCGCACAGCCAATTTTGGAATCTTTAAAGCTACCTTAGAGGATCGCTTGGCTGAAATAGTGAATTTACTCACACAAACTAAGCTGAACCCCTAATTCCAAAGATCAAATTCTTAAGTCTTATTATTCCTATTCTCAAATTCAACACAGACCTGACCTTGCTAAAAACCCTATTTTTGGCACAATAATCCATATATCCCACACAAAATTATAGATTTATACTGACTTGGAGTCATATGGCAAAAATAGATATCGCCCTGATTCAACAACTTCGTGAACGCACCGGCCTTGGCATGATGGATTGCAAAAAAGCACTTGAAGAAACCAATGGTGACATTGAAAAAGCAATCGAATTGCTCCGCAAAAAAGGTGCAGCAGTTGCAGCAAAACGTTCTGATAAAGATACGGCTGAAGGTATTGTTCATGCGTACATTCACCCAGGCGCTCAAGTAGGCGTGTTGGTAGAAGTTAATTGCGAAACTGACTTTGTTGCGCGTACCGAAGCAGTCAAAATATTTGCACATGATGTTTGCATGCAAATTGCTGCTATGAAGCCGTTATACATAACTTCAACCGAAGTTGACCCAGCATTTGTTGAAAAAGAGAAAGAAATTCTCAAAGCTCAACTAACCGGTAAACCAGAAAAAGTTATCGAAACGATTCTTGATGGTAAAATGAAAAAAATCTATACCGACATTTGCTTGATGGAACAACCATTTATCAAGAATGATAAACTGACCATCAATCAATTGATGCAAGAGTTAATCGCGAAAACCGGCGAAAATATTAAAATCGCTCGTTTTTCACGCTTTGAAGTTGGTGTTAAGTAATAACTGATCGGTTCTGAAATGGCTAAAAGAAGAATTCTCCTTAAGCTTACTGGCGAAGCGTTTTTATCCACTCAAAACCATCATTTAAATCCTGATTTGATCAATACGATTATTGCTCAAATTAAACAACTTGAATCACAGATTCAATTTGGGATCGTAGTCGGGGGTGGAAATTTCTTTCGCGGCAATGAACATGGCAAGCGAATGGGAATTACACCAGCCGTCGGGCATCAAATCGGTATAATTGGCACATTAATGAATGGCCTCATGATAAAAGATCTTCTTGAACAACAAGATTTAAAGGCCTCTTTGTTAACCGCTTTTACTTGTCCAGAGATTGGCATTCCTACCTCTGATCAGGCAATTGGAAATGCATTAAACAAAGGTGACACTCTTGTTTTTGCGGGTGGTACTGGAAATCCTTTTTTTAGTACCGATACCACCGCAGTGTTGCGCGGCCTGCAAATGAAAGCGGATCAGATTTGGAAAGCAAGTCATATCGATGGCGTTTATACCGCTGATCCACGTAAAGATTCAAACGCACAATTGCTTCCTGAGCTAACTTATAAGTATGCTTTAGATAATAAATTGGGAATTATGGATGCAACGGCCTTTACCCTAGCATCTGAACATAGACAAACGATACGGGTATTTTCCGCTTTAAGACCTCATGCTATAATTCAGGCGGCAGAAAATATTCATTTTGGTAGTACCATTCACATATAACCAAAAGGTGACCACATGGCTGAATTAAAAATTATAGAAAATGATATCAAAAGTTTCCAAACCCCCATGGAAACTGAAATGCAAAAAGCGATAAAGTTTTTTGAAACAGAGCTTCTTAAAATCAGAACAGGCCGCGCACATACTTCATTAGTTGAAGACATTCAAGTAATGGCATACACCGGGCCAATGCCAATGAAAGCGGTGGCAGTGGTGAGTGCTCCTGAATCACGCTTGATCACTATCCAACCATGGGATACATCAATGATTGATCCCATTGAAAAAGCGATTTTAAACTCTGACAGCGGCTTAACACCGGTAAACGATGGTAAAGTTATTCGCTTAGCACTTCCTGAAATGAGCACATCCCGTCGTGATGATTTAGTGAAATTACTTCACAAGAAAACCAATGACGGTAAAGAGCGTATTCGTGAAGTTCGTAAAGAGTTTAACAACGCATTACGTGATCATAAAAAAGATAAAAAAATATCAGAAAACTTCTTTAATCGTCTTGAAGATACCTTGCAAAAAGTGACCGATAAATTTATCGCACAACTAGATCAATTAATGAAAAAGAAAGAAAAGGACATCCGTACCGTTTAAGGTATTGTGTCTTTCAATGATTCTGATACACTTTATGCAAGT
>CAYSAX010000027.1:0-11452 GCA_964429045.1 uncultured Pseudomonadota bacterium | reverse complement strand
ATTGAATTAGCGCGATTCTATTACACAAATATGGCAGAAAAAAATGTTGAAGGGATTAAAAAATATTTGCATCCTGAGGTAGAATTTTTTGGACCGTTATCAACATTTAAAGGCAAAGAAGCAGTGAGTGAATCGGTTGCTGGTTTTATGAAAGTATATAAAGCGTTAGAAATTCAAGCAGCATTTGGTGCAGATGATCAAGCAGCAGTTGTGTATCTGGTAAAATTTCAAGATATACCCGATATGCCTAGCATTGCATGGTTGCAATTTAAAGATGGTTTGATTACCAGAATTCAACTATTTTTTGATGCGAGCCCATTTAGACAAAAATAAATAAATAAAAAATTATGAATGAATTAGTTAGCAAGATAATTGCAGATCTTAAAAAGTATTCAGATCCGGTGTACCAAAAAAGTGTACAACGGTTCTTTCTTGAGCCGATTAAATGTTATGGTGCGCGCAAAGATACGGTTAAGAGAATTGCAAAGCTCTATTGGCTAGAGGTTAAAGATAAGCCGAAAAAAGAGATCTTCTCGTTATGCAAAGAACTGCTCGAGATTGGTAATATGGAGACATCCATCATTGCATTCCAATGGGCACTGTTGCTTAAAAAAGACTATGAGCTTTCCGATTTTAAAGTATTTGAATTGTGGCTTTCAAAGTATGTAACCAATTGGGCGCTCTGCGATGATCTGTGTGGCGGTTCTTTAGGCATCCTTTTAAAAAAATATCCGGAGCTGATTGATAAAACTGAACCCTGGGTACATTCAAAAAATAGATGGATGCGCCGTGCATCAGTTGTCTTTATGATTTATGCTGGATTGACGCGCGATCAATTACCGATTATTTTTAATCGTTGCGCGATACTTTTGATCGATGAAGATCCTATGATCCAGAAGGGATATGGATGGTTGCTTAAAAAGGCAGCGGATCGGTATCAAAAGGAAGTGTTTGATTTTGTAATAAAAAATAAAGACAATATGCCACGCACTGCTTTGCGCTATGCAATCGAAAAGATGCCAGCGCATTTAAAACGGCAGGCAATGGAAAAGTAATTAGGGATTAAAGGTGAACATTTTATATCTTGCTTCTAAATCAACGTCACGAAAAAAATTGTTACAACGTGCAGGTATTCATTTTGAAATCATCGAACAAGATGCAAATGAGCATGAATGTGATTGGAACTTAGAGCTTCATAAAGTAGTAGAGAATATAGCAATTCATAAAATGAATCATGTTATTATGCCCCAAGGTCAAGAAGATCAAATTGCGTTTGTGTTGACTGCTGATACCTTAAGTTTTGATACTCATGGTACTATTCGGGGTAAACCAACTGATTTGCAAGATGCAATTACGATGCTCAAGCAAGCATGCGGCCCTAACAACAAGTGTGGCACGGCATTTTGTCTTGAAAGAAAAATATTTAAAAATGGTGCTTGGCAAACAGAAAAGCGTATCACGCGCTATGCGCATGCAACGTATGATTTTCATATTCCGCATGATTATATTGAAAAATATATTCGCGATACAGGTGCTATGGAAGCAGCTGGTGCGATTAAGATTGAAGATGGGTCACAGTTTGTAAAAGCGATCAACGGTTCTTACACCGCGATTGTAGGCTTACCCATGTTTCAACTCTGGCAAGCTTTGCATGAAATCGGTTTTTACTAAGCTTTAAGTTTAAATATATTATATTTAACTACTTTGAGCTCTTCTTCATGTCCGGGGAATTGATTTTTTAGTTCGATGTATGCCATCGATAATAGTTCATCATGGTTTTCTTGCGTCATATCAGGTGCCTGTTCAATCAGATTTTTAATGTGCATTGCTGTTTCATAAATATCTTTCTTAGTGGCAAATAAAGCGCTGATCTTTTGGCCTATTTCTGTAAGATTAGCCAAAAATGGAATAAAGTTTTCGGTGTTTGCAATCGAGGGCTGTTGTTCTATAGAACAATGTCCACTGTGTGATGCAAGTGCTAATCCCATTGGGTAAAATTTGCGAATGTTCATTATAACCTCCAAGATCTTTTTAAACCATTTTTTCTAACTTATATATTGTTACTGATCTGTTTTCATCTTTTAATGGATAGGCAAAGTCTCTGATTGGCTGAAAACCATGTTTATTATAAAAGCCAAGTGTCTGAGATAGAGCTAAAAGATCCATTCGTTCGATCCCTTGTTCGCGCGCAGATTCGGTTACATATTCTAATAATGTGCTGCCATGTCCCATTCTCTGATGTTTTATATCTATTGCTAATAATTCAATATTCATAGAATTAAAGTTAGTTTCATTAACTTTATAAGTAATAAAACCTAAGATGTTTTTACGGGCATCACTGAGTATTGAAAGGGTGTTTTTGGTGTTCAATACATTCTCGATGAATTTTTGGTGTTTTAGATTGACTGGCGCTAAACAGATATCTTTATAATTTTGAGTAAAAATATCTTCAAGTCGCGCGCATTGATGTTGATTCATTGGATGTGGACCTTTAGAAAAAGTTTCAATACGAACATGTTCGGCATTAACGATTACATGAGTAAGTGCAAGAATAGATGCGGCTAAAGATAGTAATAATAGTTTCTTCATAATAACCTCTTTTTTTATAACCTCTAAATTTCTTTTATCATGGTAAACGCTGGGGTATGATAATTATGATTGATCGACATGAATCCGAGAGTTCGATAAAAATTAATAGCAGAAGTATTATCCTGAAATACTCTCAAATAGATTTTTTTAAGTTTTTGTGTCTGTGCATGGTGCTGCGCATATTCCAGTAGCTTTCTTCCAAAGCCATTTTTTTGTTCTTGAGTATCAACAGCGATAAATTTAATGCTGCATTCACCAAAGATACGCTGGCATGCGTAGGTGATAAAACCGGCTACCTGATTTCCAGATGAGCATATTACTTTGGTAGTATTTTTATTAATAACAAGTTTAATTTGATTATCAATATTTGCTTCGGTATCTAAAGATCCTGCGCCTACTAACACATTCCAATTATCTTTTAAAAGTTTTTTGAGAACTGCAGAGTCAGTTTTTTCATTAAAATCTCTGATGTTTTTAAAATATTCTTGCGAGAATCGTTGACCAATGCCCTGATCCAATTGAAAAAAAGGCAATATAGATTTTGAAAATGCATAGTGTGCACCTTCAAATATAACTTGATCGAAATCGCCATTACCAGCTGCTTGAGAAAGTTGTTTATCACTTGCAAGTAACTGATTAATATGTGCTACCGCATCATTACTTGTCTCTGCTTTTTGCAGGCGAGAAACAATAGCATTTTTAACTATATAATCGGCAACGTTGCTTTGATCCGGTTGCTCCATTGCCGTGGCTGGTAAGGAACCTAACAGTAATAATGATAATAATAGTTTTTTCATAATATTCTCTCCATTTTTCAAAACTATTTATCGTTTTGGTACAAGATGTCTGTCTATAAGACTACGATTGTATTCATGACTCCATCGTTCAGAAAAGGCATTCATAAGCTCATTCTTTTCGCTTTGACTAAAATCATTAAAATACTTCTTAATAACTTGATTTAATTGTCTACGAGCCGCCCATTTATCGGGATTAAGTTTCTGTAGTTCTTGAGCAATAATAGAATGTATTTCAGATTCTGCTTGTGCAAACGAATATGCTTTAAGAAGATATTGTATCTGTGGAGTATCTTTGCATGCGTTTTTTGGTTTATATGGGTTTTTTGAGTTTTCCATACATAGTAAGCTTGCAGGAAACAATAAAGACAATAATAATAACTTTTTCATAGTTCCTCCATTTCTATTATTAATTCTACCTGTATTAATACAAATAGCAACTTTTAAAATTTGGAAAGGTGGCTAAAATAGCATGTTTTTGGGCCAAGGCTGCATCTTCGCAAAAAAATAAAAAAAAGGGCAATTTTATAGGATTCAGAAGAAGGGCCAATTTAGCTGTTTTTTGACCATAAGAAGAGGGTTATTGTTAATATAACCATTTTTCTCCGTCCCATACTTCAAGAGTTACTTTGGGTAACGGTTGATCCCATTCAGATATCAATTTTTGGATTTTTAAATAGGTTTGCTCATCGGCTATCACGGTAACTTCGTTATTATCAACGGCAGTAAAGCTGTGCATAGTGGGAGAGTCAGAATTGCAAAGCCCATTAAGAATATTAAGAATTGCTGCGATGTTTTTAGCATTTACGTATTTAACAGGAATAACATAGTGTTGCCCAAAGAGATTGGGAGTCGTGCAGATTAATGTGCTGAGGATAAAAAGTAGTTTATTCATGGTTGTAATACCTGGGTGAAAAAGGGATCAGATAACTGATCCCCTGAATATTTCTAATTAATTCATCATATTTTTAGTAGGTTTCCAACGCTTTAAGAGCTCCTTATAAAGGAGATCATGGGCGTTTTCTTTCGGATGCATATCAGATTTAGCAGTCGCTTTTTCGATACTTGATCTGACGGTTGCATCATCACAGACCGTTGAATCAATATGATCAACTTTTTCCATGAGGTTCTTTTCAGCCGCTCTTTGGACCGCTTGTTCCTTAATTGATTCGAGCAAAAGTGTTTCAAGCATGCTGAAAAATTCAACAATACTATGTTGCACTTCTTCGACCATTGCAGGATCAGCGTTCACATCGCCCAATTGTTCAAACTGACGAATATCTTCGCGTAGTCCGGTGGCAAGAGCTTTTGAGACCATTTTTTTGAGTTTTTCCACGTCGTTCTCAAGTAGCCAACGGAGTAAACAAAGGAGTTCATACGAGATTACAAATTGATGCGCATTGTTTTGGTTATTGAATGAGTCATTATTCATACCGTGAGTCCCTTTCCTTGGTTTCCGGTAAGTATATCCCTATATTTTTTTGCATCAACTCATTGTGCATAATTTTGAACCTGTAAAACAGATACCAAACTTATGATCAATGGGTTAATTCAAACCTCTTACTACTACCTTTATCAGGGTTTGCATCAACATGAAAATACTTTTTAATATTTTATAGAAGATGGCTTTCTACTGCCACTTTTTATTCATCATATTCAATTTCCCAATCATCAACATTAAAGATTTTACTTTGTGATTCCTGTAAAGTTGTTTCAGGAACCGTTGATGATGTCTTTGAATCGGTGCTTGCAACAGTATCAATGGTACTGCTTTTTTTGATTCTCATGAGCTGTTTTGCACTATCAGAGACAATATGCTTTGAGTTTTGAACCTCTTGATCAAGCTCTTTTTGAGTCGTATCAAAGATTTTGTTCATCTCTTTTTGCATTTTACTCATCTGTCTTTTGAGTTTAAGAATCATCTCAACGCCGGCTAAATTAATACCCAGCTGATGGGTTAAGTAGATGATCTCTTCCAAACGGTTTACATCCTCTTCAGAGAATAAACGGGTATTTCCCGAAGATCGCTTAGGGATAATCAGACCCTCTTTTTCGTAAAGTCTAATCGTTTGCTGGTGGACCGAAAACATCTTGGCCACCGCTGATATAGAAAAAAAGCCTTTTTTTCTTTTTATCATACTCATAAAAACCTTTATAAATCAGTATCGATAAGTAGTATATCCTGTTTTTGGCTAAAAATCATCATCCCTTAATTTAACCCGGCAATAATTACAAATAGAAACTTATATTGTTGACAAAAGTGGCTATTTTGGCACACTTAGAGGGAATGGAGGTCTCATGAACAAATACTTTTTATACTTACTTTTGACT
Organism: uncultured Pseudomonadota bacterium; assembly: GCA_964429045.1. Classification (GTDB taxonomy): domain Bacteria; phylum Babelota; class Babeliae; order Babelales; family Vermiphilaceae; genus BTUB01. Next base: position 5,738 of record CAYSAX010000027.1, on the reverse strand, counting down.
GTTATTTCAGGTGTTACCCTTTGGGTAGCCATCAATACCTTTAAAAAGCCTGTTTTTACCCCTTTTAAAGGGTCAAAAATGGCTCAAGAGCTCTTTATTGAAAGAAAAGCGGCTCATGACCAAATATTGGCTAAAATTCAAGAAGAATTCCAAATTTCTGATCTTAATTGGTCTCAATTTATAGGTAATTGTCATGCCTTTATAGAACATGATGATCTTATGGGTACTGGCGCCTCAACCATTAAAGAGGACGATCATGATCTTATCAAATTCGCTAAAAACGCATTACTTGAATATGGTGTAAATCCAGAACGTGTCATTATCCAAAACGTTGGTATGTCGGGAAGTCCATATAACGGAACTCAGTTACTTGAAAATATGGATTCATTGATCTATGGCCCCGATCACAAAATTGTTCACTATCTTAATCTTAGCCTTTCATGGTTAAAAGAATACGATAGAGATGTTCAAGAAGCGTTTGTACGCCATGAAATTATGCACTTGATTAACTATGACTCAATTGAAGGTGCATATGTCTCGACCATGCTTGAATCCTTAGGACATAAGCCCGAAGTATATGCACTTAAACAATCAAGAATAGATTATTGTCACCAACGCGAATTACGGGCTGATTTATTAGCATCATGCGATCGGGTGCCGGTAGCGCAAGCGTTACAAAAGTTCTTCCAAGTGTCTATTAAAAAAGATCCACGCCAAGACGTGCCTTCATTATGGATATCGCATCCCTCTGATAAAGCGCGGAATCAGCAGCTTGCGGATCTTTTAATTAAAATGGATCACCAGCCAAAGCTGGCATAAGGAGGTTATATGTTTAAAATATACGCAGGATTTATTTCTCTCGCATTAATAAGTGCGCTTGGTGTTATAGCCTTGAGCCCTCAATCGAAACCATCGGTTAATGCTTTATTTAAAGATAAGGTAAAGCAATCAGCGGTATTACATGATAAAGCTCTTGAACGTATTAAAAGCGAATGTAATGTTCCTGATCAGGTATGGAATAAAACGATACAGGCAATTGAAAATACAATTGCAACGGATGACTTATTTGCAATTAAGAATGTAGCTACAAAGAATGATGCTGATCAGCCATGGATTGCGCAGATGGTTAAAAAAATAGCCATAGAATGTGGCATGAATCCTGAGCGAATCACGGTTAAATTTGTAAATGCGCACGATGTTAATCTTCAAGCAATACAAGATTTTGATGAAAATAATAAAATAGTTCACTTAATTGAAATTAACCTTGAATGGTGTAATCGTCATAGCCCGCAGATGCAAGAAGCATTTGCGCGTCATGAAATGATGCATTTATATAATTATGATGGCATCGAAGATGGGTATATAACCTATATGCTCGATACGCTGGGACAAAAGCCTGAGGATTCTGCCAAGCATCCGGCAATGATACATTTTAGACATGCACGAGAATTGCGCGCTGATCTTTTGGCAGGGTGTAGTTCAGAAGTTGCAGCACATGCATTGTGTGAACATTATACTGAAAATATTTCTCAAGATATCAACAGACCTATTCAAGCACAGATTATGCATCCAAGCGCCCAAGATCGCGCTACACAATTAACACAATTGATGATTCAAATGGATCATCAACCAAAGTTGGCTTAAGGAGGCTTTATGTTTAAAGTATACGCTTTGTTAGTTGGTTTTGGCTTATTAGTAGCGACCGCAGTGTCTCTATTAAATCTATTTACTAAAGCTACCGTTATTTCATTTAATACACATGCGCAGGAATTGTGCATCAAGCATGATGATGCGTTAAACGCGGTAAAACGTGATTTCTCTATTTCAGATGATGTCTGGAATAATCATATGCAAGATTTTAAAGCATTTGTGAAATCAGACGATTTATTGGGTGCTGGTAATCAGATGATACAATCTGAAGATCCTGAGATTGTGGTCTATATTAAAAAAGCATTAGTCGAGTATGGCATAAATCCAGAAAAGGTGAGTATTGAATTAGTAAATAATGGAAGCGCCTTTTGTGCAATGCAAAAGTTTGCAAAGCCAGATATGAACTATTCTGCTGATAATCGTATTATGCATAGTATCCAATTAGATTTAGAAAAAATTAAAACCTACAGCCTTGATGTACAGCATGCATTTGTTCGCCATGAGATTATGCATTTATTGCATTATGATTCAATCGAAGCTGCGTATGTGCTGACGCTCCTTTCAGAGTTAGGGCATAATCCAAAAGAATTTAATCAAAGACAATCGATGATAGATTATCGCTATCAACGTGAGCTGCGCGCTGATCTTTTAGCAACCTGTCATGATACTGCAATGGCACGAGAGCTAGACAAGTATTTCCAAAATGTATTAGTACATAAACCAAATGATATTAGTTCACATTCGCATCCACCATACAAGATGCGTCATGAACAACTTGCTCAATTACTGTCTAATCAACCACAATTAGCATAAGGAATCTCATATGAATTATGTCCTGACGCTCGGTATAATCGCTGTAGTGGCTGCTACGGTGGGAGCTGTGTTTTACTGGTACCAACAAAGGTCAAAGCAACCCGCTTCGAGTCTTACTTTATTTGAAGTTATGCGGGAAGAATCGCGCGTAGTTCAAGAAAAAAAATTATTAGCAATTAAAAAAGCTTTTAAAATATCTAATGAAGCATGGGATTCTTATTGGAATTCTTTTTATCAGTCTGTGTATGCAGATGATTTATTTGAACCGGTTACCTATCAGGTAGAGAATAACGATCCGCTGCATGCATTATTTGAAGAAATTTTATTAGATTATGGCATAAATCCTCAACGTGTAGAACTTGGATTGATAAAAAATAATCCCGATTATGAACAAGCACAAGCGATCCAACTCATTGATAAGGATGATCGTATTGTTCATAAAGTTGAGATCAATTATCAGATTTTTGAAAAGAATGATTCGGGTGCACGGGAAGTTATTTTGCGCCATGAAATTATGCATCTTATTTGCTACGATGCGCTTGCCATCTCTTATCTGTATGAGATATTGCAAAACGCTGGATATAGCAAAGAGCAGATTATTAATGCCCCGAGTGTAATTGCTTACAACCATGAGATGGAGCTGCGCGCCGATCGACTATCCTTGTGCATGAATCGGCCCTTAGCTGAATGTGCGTCGAATATGTATCAATGGGCTACTCAAAAAATACAAAAAGAAGAGCTTAATGATGTAAACATAAGCCATCCCACCTATAAGCAGCGTTATCAAGAACTTAAAAAATTGATAAAGCGAATGGACTGACAGGAGGTTTAATGAATTATTTATTGATGCCATCCAAGATGCGTTATATCATTGCAGGAATGCTTGCGTGCGGATTACTCGTATGTGCTAGCGTAGTAATATATTATCACATGCCCTATACGTTCACTATTCCTGAATTGCCGATATTAACGGTACAAGAACAACACAATTCTTTTAATCAAAAATTAGAGCAAACCACACAAGAGCATGCAAAAGCATTAATGCGTATTAAATCTGACTTGCAAATTTCAGATCGGCAATGGAATCTTATGCATATGCAATTTGTGGTGCTTCAAAAACAAGATAATTTGTTTAGCCCTGTCGTTAGTGACTATCAAACAGATCATCCTTTTAAACAGATGGTTGCGGGAATTGCGCGTGCATATGGCATGGATCCGTCGGCAATTAATTTTAGCTTTATCAAGAATGGTAAAATAGATATTCAAACACGTCAGCCAATTATTGATGGGAAAGTTAAACATATATTAGAAGTGGACCTTGATTGGATTTCAAAATACCCAATTATTACTCAAGAATCATTTATTCGACATGAATTAATGCATTTATATAGTTATGACTCTGCCGCAAATAATCTATTGTATCAGTTACTTGAAGATGCAGGGCATTCTTCTCATGACTTTTTGAAGCATCCTGCAGTGGTTCATTTAAATCATACTATGGAATTGCGTGCAGATTTGCTTGCCTGCTGCCAATCACCAGAAGCTACCTATGCCCTTAAGCATGATCTTGATCGTGATGCCTCTCATTTATTCGGCGAATGGACAAGTAAAACTCATCCATCGCCTGAAATTCGTGCCGCGCAGCTTGCAGAATTGCTGCAAGAGATGCATGCGAATGCACCTAAACTGGCATGATTCCTTCTGCTTGGATTTCATTTTTTAAGATCTGTTGTATAACCTGGGTAGCAACCGGATCATCCTCATATGCCACAATAATGCATTCAGCATAGTCTTTTAACATTTCTACCGCATATGCAGAACCGTAGACAACAATCGTTTGTGTTTTACTTGCTGCATGATTTTGCTTAATCTGCTCAAGCATCTCATTGCTAATGCCAAATTGTTGCGCTCTAAATTTATTCATGCCACGAATTTCAATAGTAATATCTGCTTTATTGGGATGACTTAGTTTATTTTGAGCGATAGTAACCGCATGCGTATAAATTTCGCGCTTAATGTTTTGCGCTTCAGCTAATAGTTCTGCTTCAGTGAGCGTATTTTTTTGATTCAACGCCCACTCTTTCACGCGTAAAACGCGCATCACTTTCTGATTAAATTCATTCATATCTAATCTGCCATCGTTGAGTGCTTGTTCAATAGCATCAATTGTTCTGCCAATCGGATCAGCCCAATTATCATTAAATTTACCGCGGCACACGTTTGCAGCTAAAACAATATCAACGCCCGCATGCAATGCTTTAACGGCAGCATCACCAACTTCGTAAAGATTAGTAATACCTTCCATGCCCATGCCATCGGTGGTAATTAATCCTTTAAAGGCGAGCTTGTTACGTAATAATTTGGTTAATATAGCGCGTGAAACGGTTGCAGGAACTCCAGATTTATCCAATGCAGGAACTACTATATGAGCCGTCATGATACCCATTACGCCCGCATTAATAGCTGCTCTAAATGGCTTTAATTCAATAGCATTGAGATGCTCAAGGTTATGATTGATTACGGGCAAGCCATGATGTGAATCGACATTGGTATCGCCATGACCAGGAAAGTGTTTTGCGACAGCGACCACGCCACCTTTTTGTAAACCTTTAATATCGGCGATTCCTTTCTTAATAACATTTTTAACCTGAGCGCCAAAAGAACGATCGTTGATGACGGGGTTGTCAGGATTATTATTCACATCCATAACCGGGCCAAGGCATACTTGAGAGCCTACTGCTTGGAGTTGTTTTGCAACGTTAAAACCCTTGCGCTCAATTAAATTATTATATTTATTGGAAAGTCCACCCGGTGCCATGTTGCGTGGATATCTAAATCCATCGCGCGAACGCATGTGTAAGCCCCATTCAGCATCATCTAAAAACCAGAGCGTTCCGTTTGCGCGTTTTTGCAATTGCTCAGTTAAATCTTTGCGTTCTTGAATTAAACCAGAGCCTAAATATAAAATTCCACCAACCTGATGCTTGCCAACGGCAACATCCAATACGTATTGACGATCCATGCGATAATTTTGTGTTGTTGAAAATGCACCATTGCTTTCATCATTGGGCACGAGCGCAGCAACTAATACTTGTGCTATGCGTTGGCGTACTGTCATTTTTTCAAAGATTTGTTCAGGAGTCATGCTATAAAGCGATGAAAAAGTAATACTCAATAATAAATAGATTTTTTTCATACTTGTTTCCTTTATTTTTGTTATTAATCTAATGAATGCTTACAAGTGAATCACTTTTGAATATTTTGCGCAATGAAGG
>CAYSAX010000026.1:0-11891 GCA_964429045.1 uncultured Pseudomonadota bacterium | reverse complement strand
GCGGGAGCACGTTTATCTCAAGAGGGTGAATTTTCAAAACGCGCAGTACTGAATGGAAAAATTGATTTAGTTCAAGCAGAAGCTATTAATGAATTAATTCATGCGCAAACGCAAATGGCATTAAAGCATTCCTTAGCGCAGCTAGAAGGAAGCTTTTCTCAATGGCTCAGCGTTCTTGAAAAAGACTTAATTAAAGCGCTCGCATTATCTGAAGCAAGTTTTGAATTCCTTGATGAAGAGATGGAATTTGCGCCACAAATTCAAGCAATAATTGCATCGGTAACCAACAACATTAGTTCAATTAAAAAAACATTTAATCAACAGCAGCACATTCGCCAAGGTATTCGCATTGCGATTATCGGATCAGTGAATGCGGGTAAATCTTCATTGTTTAATGCATTGCTCAATCAAAATCGTGCAATCGTGAATGCGCAAGCAGGAACTACCAGAGATGTGATTGAAGCAGGATTGTTTAAAAATGGAAACTATTGGACACTCGTTGATACAGCAGGATTACGCCAAACTGACGATAGCATTGAACAAGAAGGTATTCGCCGATCATTAGAAGAAGCACATAAAGCAGATATTATTATCTTAGCTTATGATAGCTCTCGCCAAATCACACAAAAAGAAACTAGTGTGTATGAAGATATAAAACACAAGTATCCTAATAAAATGATTTGCGTATTTACTAAAGCAGACGCATCAATTAATAAAGCTACTGATGCCATTTTTGTTTCGAGTAAAAACAAACACAATATTAATATTCTTGAACAATCGATAGAACAGAAAATTGCAACACTGTTTGCATCTATCGAATCGCCCTTCTTACTCAATCAACGCCAACATAATCTTTTACTTGCACTCGAGCACAAATTAACCGATATTATTTCTATGCTTGCACAAAAACCGGTTGCTTATGAACTCCTTTCAATTCACCTTAATGATGCGATAGCACATTTGGCAGAGTTATCAGGTAAAGCAATTAGCGAAGCAGGTATGGATATGATCTTCAGAGAATTTTGCATCGGGAAATAAGGTGAAAAAATATTTTTTAATATTTTTTTTAATATCCACCATTTGTAAATCAATGGACATTCCCAATCCTGCTACCGTTCCTTTATTTGTAAAACCTGATTCCAAAAAAATAGTAAAGCGAGATCTTTTACTTGCTATTATTTTTGCCAGACTCAAAACTGGTGATATTCAAAATTTAAATATGCCTTTACCAGGACAATCCTTAACGCTCTTACAAGAGAGTTGCTGCAGTGATACTTTTTTAGACGTCACTAAAACACTCCTCGATCACAATATTAGTCCTAATCAATTTATTGCATTCACCGAGCCACCGCTGTATTTAGCATGCAGACATCTGGCTACTCAAACAGTAGATCTGTTATTAAATACTCAAGCTATTTTAACACGAGTGCCTCACTGCCATAATGGTCCATTACATATCATCTGCAACCCTCAACACGATACTATTATTCAAAAAAAAGTTGATCGCCGTATAGCCATAGCAAAAACATTAATTTCACATAAGGCAAATCCCAAAGAAACTACTTCTACGGGTTATAACTGTTTTGAGTATCTAGCCACCGACCCCTTTAAATCTTTTGAAATAACCGCTTTAACACCAGAAGATAAAAAGCTAATCTTCTCTCAAAGGGCAAAACTTCTTGAAATAATAAAAAAAAGCAAATGATAAAAGATTATTCTTTTTGTTATTATCTAAACTAAAAAGGATGTCATGAAAAAATATTTTATCCTCTTAATTTACACTATTTCACTTGCAGCAATGGACCGACTACCGCAACAGCAAAAGTTATCATTGTCAAAACGAATCTCAAATAGACTTGCAAAACTTTTTTGTATAAATACCTATGAACATGACGTATCTGATGAACGGATTCCGAGCCCTCTTGCTCCTCTTGAACCATATATCCCAATATCCCCTTCGCGAGTAGAATCTGAAAAAAGTGAATAAAAAAAGGGCTGGTAAATTCCAGCCCTTTTTTTATTTAATTAGCTTATTTCGCTTCTAAAATCTCTTCTTCTTCAGCTTCAGTGGCCGTAACTGGCACATAAGGCGTTACTGATGCGGAAGCAGCTACAGAACTGGCCTTACTACTTAAATCATATTTATAAATAAGCACTGATCCATCATTTAATCCCGCTGCAATAGTCACTCCATTTTGCGCAGTAGCAATAGCCGCAACTGAAGTCACCGCTTGTCCTACGTTAAACGATTTTAACTCTTTACCCGTAGAAGCATCCCATAATTTCACGGTACCATCTGCAGAAGCTGAAACTAAATAGGGATCTTTAAAGCCCGTTAATGCGGTAATGCCATTGGTATGGCCTTTTAAGTAACTACGAACTGGTGCTCCACCGCCTTTTATACTATCTAAAATCTGAATTTGGCCATCAGAGTAACCTACTGCCCAGCGTGCTTGGTTTGCATTTACTTCACCAACCCAGCCTACTGCAGTTGCACCAGGAGCTGGCTCAGAATAAATAGCTCGTCCTGCCTGTGTATCAAACCATAGTAAGTTTCCATTTTGTGTAACAGCTAAAAATCTTGTGTTATTAGGCGCATAACCTGCTTTTGCAAGAGAAAGAACAGGGCTTCCCGGTTGCAATTGAATCATTCTTCCACCTTTAAAAATAGCAACTAAACTTCCATCAGTTGCACCGGTTACAGTTGCAGTATCATTAAGTGCTAATATTGTTGAAACAGAAGCGCGGTGTAAAGGAACTTTTACCTCCCCACGATTGGTTGGGCTACCTGCGGCTGTTAAAGGATAAAATTGCGGACCATTCACAGTGCTAGATGCAACCGCTAGATATGTCTTACCATCATGTAAAAATGCACCTATCACATTCCCAAGTCCTGCTTTATTAAAATTATTTTCTCCACTTATTTGAGTAATTTTTACACTACCATCAGCAGATCCGGTTAAGACTGTATTCTCATTATTGAAAGTAACACTGTTTACTTTACCCGCGTGCGGCTTTAAAGTTTTGCCAGCATCAGGCGCCTGCATAGCTGCAGACGAACCCACCAGCATTAAAAGCGCTAATAGACCCATTATTTTCTTCATATTTTCTCCATTCTCTCTTTTTACCATAGGCATATATATTCTATTTGAATTATATCAACTATTAATGCCTATTTTCAAGGGTTTTTCATCACTCATGGGGCATTTTCTAATAGGCACAAATAAACCATTTTTAGTCAAAAAAACGCTCAAAAACAGCTGATTACTGACATTTGCTGTCAAAATGGCTATAATCAAGGGTATGAAGAAGAAAATAATCATTTTTACCAGTGCAGGCGGTGGGGGGCATATTAGTGCCACCAAAGCCATAGATTCGTATATCGGCCATGAATATGATCTAAAGCCGGTCTATATTTTTAATGAAGTGTTCAAATCAGTTGATCCGGCTACCATCCTCAGCTTTGGCAGAATTTCCGGCGAAGATATTTATAACTTCTTTTTAAAACGCAGATGGTATTCGATTCTCAATATGATGTATGATGTGGGAAATCGATACTTTGGTCTAAGAGCTCGATCAATGACTAAAATTGCAACCGATTATTTAGCTCACGAAAATCCTGATTTAGTAATTTCGGTTATTCCGATTGTAAACAATATTATTCTTGATGCAGCCAAAGCAAACAATATTCCGTTTATACTTTCACCCACCGATTTTGATGTTACCAGTTTTGTTCGCGATATTAAAAATCCTAACTATTCTAAATTTGATCTGACTATCGCCAGCAATGATCCATTAGTTACGCAAAAAGTAGCTCCCGCTCACATTGAACCCGACCACATTTTTGATACCGGCTTGCCAATGCGCAGCAGCTTTTTTGAACTAAAAGACAAAGCTTCCTTGAAGCATGAATTCTCTATTCCTCTTGAAAAACCGGTCATTGTCATGATGATGGGAGGGCAAGGAAACTCAAGCATTAAAATATTTGCCGAGCAGTTGGCGCAATTACATCTTACTGCACACCTCATAATTTGCGTGGGCAAAGATGCATCATTGAAACAACAGCTTGAAAAAATAGCTTTTAATCCTTCTATTTCAGTAACCATAATGGGTTACACAGAACGCATTGCCGATCTTTTGGCGATCGCCGATCTGTTAATCACCAAATCAGGATCAGTAAGTTTTGCTGAAGGCATTTATATGAATGTGCCCATGATTCTTGATGCAACCGCAACACTGCTTTATTGGGAACGCTTAAACCACAAGCTACTTAAAGCTCATGATTGGGGAATCAGCTTAAGCAAAGCATCTGATTTAAACACTGCAATCACTAAAATCCTCAATGATAAACAATATCATGCAGCAATTGTTAATCGATTAAAAGCATACCCAAAAAAACGTCTTGATATTGAACTGAAACCGATTATAGAAAAACTGTTACAATAAAAGTTTTGAAAAAGCCTTTATTTATATATACTTATTCAAATTTTTCCGTTTAAAAAAAATAGGGATATATGAATAAGTTTTTTGTTTTTATTTTGTTACTGTCATCTTATAGCGCATGTTTTAGTATGGGCAATCCTAAGTGGCAGTATATGCAGCAACATGCTGACGGCGGACACATTGTTGCCGGCTGCTATTGCTCTAGCTGCAAAACAGACAGACAAATTGTTTTTGAAGCTCAACAAAAATTAGCCTTAAAGCAAACAACCTTAACTGAAGCTATTACACAAAAAACTTCCTTTATAGAAGCAAAAGCAAATTCCCAATCCAATTAATTTTTATAAAACTATTAACGGTTAAGTATTTATGCAAGCCAAGCAGCATTCAAAGACTTCTTATTATATTGTTACCTTAGTAATGATTTATATTATAAGTTTGACCGCAGGCATACTGGGAGAAACTTATTTCTCATACAACACTACAATCCCAGAAAAACAACTTCTTAAAGAAGTGGGCGTACAAGCATTTACCTATGCTTATAAAGATCTGAGCGAAGATGAATTAGGTTTACCTACGTGCAAAGAAGAAATTATTTCAAAAGGCTTGGATCGTGAAATTCAAGAGCTGTTTGACGATCCTTCAATTTATTTTTTAGCACTATATTACAACGATGAGCTTATTGGATGGGCAACGGCGGATACACCCAAAGATGGGCTTTTGTACGGCCGTTTTATGGCAATAAAACCTGATTTTTGCCACAAAGGATTTGCTCAAGAATTAGGTCTTAAACTTCTCGCAATCATACGCAAAGATCATTGCGTAAAGAAAATAACATTAATGACACGCAACAAAAATGTTCTCTCATGCAATTTTTATAAAAAACACGGATTTAAAGAATCATCATATGCCCATCATGGCTTTACTTCTGAGCATTTTGTTGGGTTTGAAATAGATATTGACGAGTTATTTAAGGAACACAAATACGCTGCTAATTCTTGATAGTTTTTAGCACGCGCACGCTTTTCTAATCGAACTATAAACTCAGCTTCTAATCTATCTGTGCGCAATCCTAAAACTTCCAGCTGTTTTATCATATTCAATTTATTAGTAAAACACATTTCATTAAAAAAACGCTTAACATGGATATCTCGCATATCCTCTGGCAAATATGCTATCCATGCTTGCAACACAATTAAATCATTTGAGACAGTTTGATAGTCATCAGCAGTCATTTTATAATCGGGAAAAACCTTCTCAGCATTAGAATAGATATCCAAATGTTTTAGCAATTGAAGCTGGTGTCCTTTGATTCCCTTATCATGTCTTTCTTGATATTTGTTTATAAGCGCTTGTGCTTGAGTACAAAGATTAATTACCGGAAAAAGATACGAAGGATCGACAGACTCCATCGAATAAGCGCAAATCGAAAAACTTACTAAGAGCGACAGAAGGTACTTCACATGAACGCCTTAATGAACAGTTAACACTCTTCAATATTGTATTCACGCGGATTTTCTAAAGAAGCAACATATGCAGTAAATGACCGTCTCCCATGCTTGCTCGCTTCGCGCTGAAGCTCTTCATGTGTAATACGTGGAAGACGATTCGCTTTAAACCCATGCAATTCTAATAGCTGTATCAACTCTTGATTTCCAGTAAAAACGCAATATGCTGTAAGCTGAGCAACACCAAAATCTCGATTGGTTCCCTTTAATAAGGTAAGCCAAGCTAAACTCAGATGAAGATCTGAGCAAAGATTTTTAAAATCTGTTTCATTTAAATCTGCACTTTTAAAATAAAGCTTTGCAAAAACATTTCGCAGTATCCCTACCTTTTGGCAAACATCACTGCGTAATATTGCATCCTCAATAGAATGTCGACATACACTATCAAATGAGCATCGCGAAGATTTAATAAACTCGTGCGCTTCTTCTGTTGTTTTTATGATTGGCATAAAGAGAGATTTTTTCAAATCCATGGTAAACGAATGTGATGAGGCTACTAATATAGCCCCACACATAAAATATTTTATTATCTGCATCGTTATTTCACAAACCACTCAGTAATTTCTTTTAATGCATAAATGCGTTCAGCCGCGCGCTCAACATCCCACAATTTTACCAGCCACTGTTCTTCTTTATGGTATTCGGTGCTGCCAAAATAAAAACTAATGGGAACTATGGTTCGCACTGCTGTTTCACCGCGATAATTGGTGTAACGCACTTTAATAGGGTGCGCTGACATTGCTGTGGTAATTCCAGCAGGCATTACAGGAGTATTTTTTGTTGAATCTGCAGCAAACATAGTAGTTCCTAAAAATAATAAAAGTACTAATCTTTTCATTTTATTGTGCCTTTTCTTCTAGATCATATTTCCATACAACGGTCGCACCATTTTGGTGGCCAATTGCAATCTTGCCTTCTTGCTTTTGTTTATCCCAATGCACGCCTAATGCAGTGACAGGGCTTTTTTCATCGTGTTTTAATTCAAGTTGAACGGCACCGGTCTTTGCATTCCATACTTTAATTTTACCATCTTTATCTGCCGTAACAAATAACCGTTTATTTATTTTTTTTATGTCTACAATTTCATTTGAATGAACACCTAATTCTTTTGCAATATCAGCCCCTGTTTTGCTGTTTAAGAGAACTACTTTATTATCTTTGGTTGCATATGCCAGTAAATATTGTTTTAGTGCAGCAATTGTTGTAATTTTTTCATTGTCTTTTTCCGACCGTTTTACGATTGCTAATGACCGCGTTTCAGGGTCAAAATAATACAATGCATGACTTTGACCACTCACACCAATAATACGAGAAGGACTGGCAACTGCTAAACGACTAATCGAAAGACCTTCCTGCATTACCACCGATCGCATGCAATTATAAAGAAAAACCAATTTTCCTTCTTCTTGATCAACAGTCACCATACTTTTGCCATTAATAATTTGCATATCACTAATCGGCTTTGAATGGCCACCGTTACGCAAAGCACCACTGGACTTATATGTTAAATCTTCAATATTATAAAATTCCGGATGTCGATGTTGCGCTATTGCAGGACCACAATTACATTTTTCATGAACTACCGCTAAGAATTTTTCAATACGCTTTAATTGCGTAACAGGTCCAAGTCCTTCAACTACTTTGCCTTCGTAAACTTTGCTAAAACCACGCTTGTTTATAGTTCCATCTAAGGATCCGGTGATAATCGATCTGCCTGCTTTATCAAAAGCGATAGCAGTGACTGCATCGGTATGATTATCATAACGACGCGCATCGTAAACTGTTGCATTACAACTGCTTACTACAAGTAATAAAAATACTATTTTCTTCATATCATCCTTTTTGTGCACCTATCGATGCCTTAATTAATTTTTTTACCCATTCCTCAGCTTCATCTTCACTCATTACTTTTTCTCCGACAATGCCCATATAGCGAGTTTTTAATCTCTCTTCTACATTAACATTTTGTAGATCATAACAAGAACTAGCGCTTATAATTTGTCCGTTATCCAGCTGCGCAGTCCATGTCAATCGGGTTCGAGGAATAAATGTATGCACCACTGGTCCTATGACGATAGAATTCATTTCTTCCATAGCAGATAAACAACTACAACTTATGAGTAAAATAAGAATTTTGCTAAACTTCATAATTCTCTTTTATAAAAAAAGTTACTGCAATTCAAAAACAAAGCTCTCTGGACATGAATCAGCTAAGCACCGATACCATTGTTCCGCTTGCTCCTTTAAAAGACGCTTTTTGTCTATGCGACCCTTAACGGTTTCATTAAACATATCATCGCTTTTTGTATGCCTGGTTCTGCGTGCTTTGCGAAAAACATTTAGGGTAATCGATTTACCATTATTAAGCTTGCCATACCATTCAGTTTGTGTTTCTGACTTTTTTTTATAGCTTGCCGTTCCTGCAATCAAAGCTAATGCAGTTTGATTAATTTGCTGCTGCATTGCAAATGTATTAAAAAGAAAACTAATGCAGAATAGTGTAATAATTTTATTTAATATCATAAAAATCCCCTTTATATAAAAAAAGAGCCTGGATTTTTCCAGGCTCTTTTAATTACTTGCTATAAACACATTTTGTTATGCCAGCGCAATTACTTGAATCTCATCACGACGATTTGGCGCTTGTTGATCCCTATCTCCGTTGCATGGCTTACCATTAATTACTGCGGGGAAATCGGATCCACGTCCAACAATAGTAATTCTATCTGCAGGAATTCCTGCTGCAACTGCACAATCCTTTAAGGTTTTTGCGCGGTTTTCAGATAAAATATGATTGTATTGACGGTTACCCGCAGAGTCACATGCATGTCCATTGATTACGAACTTCATACGTTTGCCGCTTTGGCCTTCTTTTGCCAGCATATTTTGCATACGAGCCACATCTTGAGCAACTGAATCTTTTTCAGTTGAGCGAATGCTATATTTATCAAAATCAAAGTAGACAGTTCTAAAACCATCTTTGTTTACACGTGCTGATTTTTCAATCCACGCATACTGGCCGTCTGCTGTTTCAACAGCACCAGCGACGTTATCTTCTAAAGCCAAATCATCTATATCTTCATCGAAGAAAGTCTTTACATTTGATTGAGCCACTGGAATATCTACATCAGTCATGATTTCATGGGCATCTACCGGTCTTTTTTCAGACTTTTTTTGTCTATTAAAACAGCCTGGCACCAATGCAATTACAGCTAGTAACAAAAAGAATTGTTTATTCATGAGTACTCCCTAGTTGAGAATGTAAAAAATAGTATTTTTCTCTTAACGCATAGGGACTTTATCACAAATTTAGCCAATTTTCTACTCATTATCAGGAAAATACGCTATCCTAGGTAAGAGAAAAAGAATTCTAAAATGGCAAAAATACATGAAAAAAATTTTAATTAATGAAAATCCGTGGCAAACGCGTATAGCTATTACCACCGATGGACAGCTTCAAAACGTCTACTTTACCGGCCATACCGAGAATCCTTTAGAAAGAGCATTTTTTAAAGGGGTAGTTACTAAGGTGCTGCCCGGCATTCAAACCGCTTTTGTAGATATTGGCCAAGAAAAGGCCGGCTTTTTACACATTTCTGAAATAGATCGTGACTTAGCTATAGAAAAAATTAGTAAACACTCCCAGTTAGATGATGAAGAGGCTCCAGCCCCACGTATCCGCAGAGAACAGATAGATATTAGCAAGATCTTCAAGGAAGGGGACCAGATCCTGGTCCAGGTCAGCAAAGAGCCCGTTTATGAAAAAGGGGCAAAACTTTCTACCTGCTTTACCCTCCCGGGCAGATTTATTGTCCTTATGCCCAATATTCCTCGCATTGGCGTATCTAAAAAGATCGAAGATCGTGATGAGCGATCACGCCTCAAGAATATTGTAAAAACAGCACTCCCTGAAGGCATGGGCGCAATTATTCGAACCACCAGCGAAAGCCGTCAAGAACATGAAATTGTAAAAGATATTAATTTTTTGCTTGAAACATGGCAGCACATACAAGACCTATTTAAAAAAGCTGACCCTAAAGAAAAGATCTATCAAGATATAGAGTTGCCTTTACAAATCGTGCGTGATCATCTTGATGACGATGTTGAGCAGGTAATCACTGACAACAAAGAAGGTCTTAATAAGATCTACAAATTTGTTAAGTCGGTTGCTTCAGAATACAGCCAACGTATTAAATTATACGAAGGCCCATCACCACTGTTTGAGCATTTTAATATTGAAAAACAGATTGAAGCTGCTCTCGAGAAAAAAGTTTCCTTAAAATCAGGCGGATCTCTCATTATTGAGACCACTGAAGCAATGACAGTCGTTGATGTAAACACCGGTAAATTTACTGGCAAAAAGAATCTAGAAGAAACGATTCTTGCCACAAATCTTGAAGCTGCACAAGAAGTTGTACGCCAATTACGCTTGCGTAATATTGGCGGATTAATTGTTATCGATTTTATCGATATGACTTCCGGCGCTAATAAACAAAAGCTTTTCAAGTTCTTTGAAAAAACATTACGCGAAAAAGATAAGTTCCAATCGGTTGTATTAAAAATATCTGAGTTTGGCCTTGTGCAAATGACCCGCAAACGTTCGGGCATTACACTCTTGCAGCAGATGATGCAAAAATGCGTTTCATGTAAAGGTCTTGGTTACGTAAAATCAACAGAAACTGAATGTCATCTTCTTTTAAGACAGGTACAAGAGAAGCTTAAAGATCACAAAAATGGCAATGATGTAGCAATACGTGTTAATGCTGACATTTTTAATCACTTGACCAGCGTTGAATACGATGCCATTTTATCTCTTGAGAAAATGTTTAAATGCAAAATTACCTTGATTAGCGATAAAAATTTGAGCATCAGTCAATTTAAAATAGAAAAAAAATAAACTATGTCAAAAACACCATCAATCCTGGATCATTATCCGGATTACGAAGTAACCATCGGCATTGAAGTTCACGTACAATTAACCACCAATAGTAAAATATTCTGTCTGTGTCTTAATCAAACAGGCCAGACTCCCAACACGAATATCTGCAACATTTGTACTGCACAGCCCGGTTCTCTTCCTGTTTTGAATAAAAAAGTTGTTGATTACGCAATTAAAGCCGGCCTTGCAACCAAAAGCATTATTGCTGAACGTTGCAGCTTTGCGCGTAAACATTATTTCTACCCTGACTTGCCCAAAAATTATCAGATCAGCCAAAATGAAGATCCTATATGCAGCAATGGCACCGTTGCTATTCGCTTAGAAGATGGTTCTATTAAAAATGTTCGCTTACTGCGCATTCACATGGAAGAAGATGCGGGTAAAAATATTCATGCCGACCAAGAAAACGCAAGTTTTGTTGACTTAAATCGAACAGGAACCCCTCTTCTTGAAATAGTTACACAACCAGATATTTCCAGCACCTATGAAGCAAAAGCATACTTGCGCACCATTCGATTGATCGTACAGTATTTGGGAATCTGCTCAGGAAATATGGAAGAAGGCGCTTTCCGCGCTGACACCAACATTTCAGTTAAGAAAAAATCTGATACCAAATTAGGCACCCGTTGTGAGCTAAAAAATATCAACTCATTTAAATTTATTGGTGATGCAGTTGAATATGAAATTGAACGTCAAATTCAACTTCTTGAAAGCGGACAAAAAGTTCGCCAAGAGACCCGCCTCTGGGACACAAAAAATAAAAAAACAATTATGATGCGCTCAAAAGAAGAAGCTGCTGATTATCGTTATTTTCAAGATCCTGATTTGCCGATCATAGAAGTCACCCCAACAATGATCGAAGAAACTCGCAAAATTATGCCAGAGCTTCCGCATGATCGCTTTGAACGTTACACGCAAAAAAATGGCCTAAGCGCTTACGAAGCAGAAATCTTGATCGATGATATCGACCTTGCACATTACTACGATCAAGCGCACAAATTTAA
>CAYSAX010000025.1:3415-11974 GCA_964429045.1 uncultured Pseudomonadota bacterium | reverse complement strand
TTATGGATTTTATTGTTGGCACTAATTACTATAAAGCCATCAATGCGCATATTTTTTACTTTTGAGCGATTGTCGGGCTTAATATCTTCATACGTTGAAGAGCCCGCAGTAGATAGCGGATAAACAACTAAAATCGGATAATTAAAATTATTACGAATTTCCGTCACAAGAGGCACTAGAACATCTTTATATTTACGCTCGAATTCTGATTCTCTTTCAGTGTCCGTAAAACCGGTAAGCTGCTTGCGTACTCTTTTGCGCATAGGATCAGGAGAAACCATTCCCGGTTTTGCAGGCGATGTTGGATCTTGAAAGAGTCTACGTCTTGTTACCTTTTCTGGTGTTTCCATACTTGATAGATTATTTATGATACTCATTATGAGCATCATAGAGATACTTATTTTTTTCATGCTTCTCTCCTACTTTTTTACTTCTTCTTTGACAATCATCTTAACTTCTTCGACACAGCTATTACAACCGGTTCCCACTAATAAGGCATCTTGCAGCTTTTGGTAGCTGTCATTACCTTCTTCAATAGACTTTATAATATCTGAATACATAACACCCATGCAGGTACAGACTAAATAATCAGGACGTTGAGATAAAGGGCTTTGATAACTCATAATTTACTCGATAGTAGTTATAGTAATAATTCTTTGTTCATCGTGATATGCAATCTCACACATGCATACGTTTTCTTTAAGTAATGGCATAATCACCGCTGGCCATTCAATAAATGCCCAGCTATTGGGCACATACAGATACTCGTCAAATCCTGCTGCTAGAAATTCATCCAATGAATTAATACGATAAAGATCAAAATGATAAAAGAGCTGATTTTTTTCATTATCATACACATTCATGTAGGTAAAGGTTGGGCTAGTCACTGTTTGAGTAACACCACATAGAGATAATAATTCTTTAATAAGGGTTGTTTTACCCGCGCCCAGGGGACCGACAAAGGTAAAGATTTTGCAACTACCCATCATCATTTTAAGCTCTGCAGCAACTGATGCAACATCAGTTAAACCATATGTAATTGTTTTTGTTTTCATAGTAGCTACCTATAATTTCTTAAGCTTTTGCAGATATTCGCGTTCTTTTTTTGAAGACTTATCACCCTTTGAACGCCGCTCATCCATGTGTTCATCATCTTTTTTAAAAATATTTCCACTTTCTTTGCGCATCAATTGATCGACTAATTCATTCTTTTCAGAGCTTGTTTTGACTACATTTTTTTGGCTACTTTTAGCGCCAACTGTTTGTAATGAAGCAATTACCATCTGATAAAATTCCATTCCCGCAACGGATACTAAGCCTTGATGCGCAGCAGCTCGTTTTATCTCATTATCGGAACTAACAACTAAAAGGCCATGCCGTTTATTTTCAATCATACTTTTAATATAATCATCGGCAGTTTGCTTTACCCCAACATACGTAACCATGACTCCATGATCTTTTTCATGAGAAGGCCAAATCGTTGGTCCCCCATCAAATACTACCGTGATAGTATGATTTTTTTTATTCGCATATTTACCAAGAGTATTGATAAATCCACGTCTTTGAGATTCGGAGATAGTAGCCTGATGAATTACTTGCTTTAAAACATTATAACCATCAATAATAATATGCATAGAACTACTTGCCCAAGGTTTAATTGCCATTCACTATATTCGGTATTAGTATTAATTATCGACTATTATAATGTATAGTTAAAGAGTAACTTTTTATTTTTTACCCGTTCGTGCTGAGCTCGTCGAAGCATGAATTTACAAAAATTAATACATTTTAACCACGCACTTCACCAGAGTGAAGGCGTACTAAGGTGCATGATGTCTCTGCTTATCCAGCTTCGTTATCGAATTAAAGCAATTGAAACTATTAAGAAGATCACTCATGCCATGCGCCTTATTTCTATGTCATCACGAAGTAGATTAAAAAGTAAAGAAGATGCTCTTCATGAATATATTGCAATCTCTCAGCAGTTTTTTTCACGCATTCAAAAATCAGCACCTGATTGGAAAAGTCCTTTAACCGTTGCCGCAGAACAACAAAATCCCCTGATCATTTTAATCGGCTCTCAGCGTGGATTGTGTGGCAATTTTAATACCGTGCTTTTTCATTTTTTTGAAAAAAGTATTTCTAAGCCACAGGGTAATGGCAAAATACAGATGATTGTGGTTGGTAAAAAAGCGATACAATATGTTGAAAATAATCCACTGTATAGCGTTATCGCACAATTTCCTGACCTCCATGCAAAAACAATCGGTTCAATTGCTCATCAGATTATGGATATCATATCTACCGTACAGCCGCAGTTTTCACCGGTTACGGTTTTTAGCAATCGCCTCAAAACATTCTTTGTGCAAAAGCCTCAAGAATATGTCCTCATTCCCTTTACTCCCGCAAAATCAGATAACCCGGTAACAGTAACTAACGAATATTATTGGGAACAAGATCCAACCGAACTGCTCAATCAATTGGCCTATCAAACTATTGAAACACAATTATATTATTTAATCTTTGAATCATTGCTGGCCGAACATGCTGCACGCTTTATATCAATGGATAATGCAACGCGCAATGCCCAAACGTTGCTGGAAGACAATCAACTTCAATATAATAAATTGCGCCAAGCTAAGATTACTAAAGAACTCACTGAATTAGTCAGCAGTATGTAAATAATACTATTGAACCGCTCCTTCTTATTTAAATAAAGTATATGTGATCAATCTATAAGGAGAGAGAGTGATGATAATAATACTTTTACTATTCTTTTTTTTTACAACGCACGCACAATTGTCACCAAAGCACGCAATTGTTATTGGCGCTTCAGTAGGCATGGGAAAAGAGATCTGCAAAAAGCTTGCCGATGAGGGTTATACCGTTGGCATGACTGCACGCCGCATCGAACTCCTGGAACAAAATCAAAAAGAGATTCCTACTCAAACATATATTGCGCAGATGGATGTAAGCAAGCCATATGAAGCAGTAGAAAAATTACGCAACTTAATTGAAACGATGGGCGGGTTAGATCTATTGATAATTGCTGCAACCAGTTTTTTTGATTGTAATTTTGATAGCAATGATTGGACTAAATCATTACCCGTACTGGAAGTCGATGTTATTGGATTTTTTGCTCTTGCGCACACGGGCCTGAATTATTTTGAACAACAAGGACATGGCCATCTGGTAGGATTCTCATCAGTTGATGGCCTGCGTGGCACCGCGAGCAATCAAGCGTACTCAGCAGCAAAAGCATTTTGCACTCGTTATTTGGAAGCAGAACGTAATAAATATATGCAAAAAAATATACCCATTTATGTAACTGAGTTATGCCCCGGTTGGGTTAATAGCAGAGGAGATTTTAACCCTTCTTTACTCCCGCAAGCATATTGGGTAGAAACTCTAGAAGACGCTACTAAAGATATTATGCAAGCAATTAAAAATAAGGTTTCAGTTGCCTATATTTGCAAACGATGGGAAAAAGTTGCAGAACTTTTGCAATGGTTACCAGAAGATCTGTATAACGCATTAAGCGCACGCCCTGGAGGAAGTCTTTAAACACAAGCTGGAGTTAGTTCTTTGTGTTTTAATTCTTGCACTTGTTCATCGCTTAACCATTTCTTGTGTTTTAAAAGATGCTCAATTTGAAAATCTATGAGCGCTTGATCCCAGGCTTTTTCATGTGCACCTTTATACCAATACCCTTGAAATTGCACGCCGTGTTTTTTAGATTCAGCAGCAACCGATTCTAAAAAGTCTTTATTATCATCAAACATAATTATTTTTTTAGGCATATCTTTTATCAGATCTAAAAATGAAAACAACGCGGGGCCCTTTGGAGATAAATCAGTTGCAAGTATTCCTTTATAAAAAACCGGCTTTTTCCCATTCGATTCAAAATCAATAATCAGATCGTTAAATGCTCCCTCAAATCCAAAAGATCCTAGATGCTCATAGCGCCAGTGTTCTAACCTATCATAACTGCCGTGCTTGCCGGTATTCATAGCCGTCACGGCAATAACTATCACTCCGATTTTTTGCAATGCATTAATTTTTTCAATGATTGATATTTCTAATAATGGACGCTGGACTTGCTTAATCAGAATGTCTTCATAAAGACGCCAATCTTTAATTTCCGGATGGTTTTCTATAAGTTTCTTTTTTATAGCTTTTGCTTCTGGCCGCCCTTCATTAATAAAATACATATCAACAGGTTGAATTAATGTTTCATCAACATCAAAAATGACTAACGTATCTTTATCTATTGCGTTAAAATCAATTTCAGAAAATGATGCAATTGGAACAACATATTGATTTTTTTTAAAGAAAGACGAAGTTAAAACTATAACGCCCATTA
The DNA here is from genome assembly GCA_964429045.1 of uncultured Pseudomonadota bacterium. GTDB lineage: Bacteria > Babelota > Babeliae > Babelales > Vermiphilaceae > BTUB01. The sequence continues at coordinate 7,611 of CAYSAX010000025.1, read as the reverse complement.
TTACAACCGTTACCATAATCAATAATTTATTTATTTTCATTTTTATTCTTCAGAATTATAGTTTTTTTAAACTAATATACTTAATTTTTAAAAGGAGCATCTATGTATTATGCGAAATTATTATTTTTAATAATATGTACTCATTGTTATGTACACACTAATCCTTCTAACATTAATTTTGCGTTGCAAGAACATCTTACTCAAGAACTTAACGATACCACTCTGGCAAAAGAATTAACAAACATTTTAACAAATACGGTATTACATTGGAAAACGCCCACCATTGAACCACAACAAATAAACTCCATTATTGCTTTTGCGTTTGGCAATCGAGTTCTTTTAAATGGTAACCGTTTGCCTGGCCCTGTTAATGAAACACTTGCACATTTAGTAGTTCAATTACATAGTGAAACAAATGCTCATGTTTATGCACAATGGGAAATTTCTGATGCAATTGGAAATCGTATTCCGGGAGATAAAATTACAACTATTTATCCGACACTTGATGCGCATGCCAATGTAGTATATTTAAACACGGCGGGCGTGGTATCAGAAGTTATTAATCAGATTGGTAATCCTGAAAGACTCGGTACTGTTGCAGTAGTCGCTTTTAACGATCATTTATATCGATGTGTAACAACTGCGCGCAACGCAAGAATTGATGCTTATGCTCCCGCGCATTTGGGTATGCCAAATGAATATGATGGGCTTTCCGGTCAACCCTGGACACGCAATCAATTAACATACTTAATTACCGATATTAAAGCGCGACTTAGTAATTATTTAGAAAATTATTAATTTTTTTATTCTTGAGCATGCTCAACAGATTCAAGTATGAAGGCTTTTTGATTTTCATCCCAAATAATCGTAGTAATCGATTCATTGGTTAATGCGGGAAAGGCTTCGAGCTTGTGTCCTAGATGTCTAATTAATGATCCTAATGCTGCACCATGGGTTACTACGGCTACTTCCTGGCCTTGATGCTTTTGAGCAACATATTCTAAGTAACCGATTATACGCCCTATTAATACTTCTCGGGGCTCAGCGCCGACTACAGCAGGCGCGTTATCCTCAAGACTATAGGGACCAAACAGATCAACCGCTTCCTGCTTTGTTAATCCTTCGAGTTTCCCGAAGTAGCCTTCTCGCAAATTTGAGGCTAATACAACATTAAGGCTAAAGATCTGTCCAATTTCATGTGCTGTTTGATGCGCTCTTTGTAAATCGGAGGAATATAATGCTTTTAAAGAAATCTGCTTATTCTTAAGAAAATGAGCCACTTTTTTAGCTTGCAGCTTACCCGTTGCATTGAGAGGAATATCAGTTTGACCCTGCAATTTACCAGCAAGATTCCAATCAGTTTGCCCGTGACGAATAAGATATATAGTAGTTGGTTGCATATAACCTCCACGAATAAGTGCTAAATAATACCATTTTAACGCTTTTAGGCGCTAATCTCAATGTTAGAATAGTGGCACCTTTACTATTTTTTCTTTAAACTGCGGTAACAACTAATTACATCTTACTGGAGTTATAATGTATTTATTAAAAATAATAGCTTTAGGAATCCTTATGCCTCAGATGACCGTTGCTGTGAGTTCTCACATACAAATAAAACCGATCACTACTTCCCAAGTTACTGAATTAAAAGAGATGCTGGTTGATTGCGCCTATGAATTATGGCAACCGACCGTGTCACGGGCAGAGTTTGCACTCACCTTAAACAAAAATAATGAATATGAGGATTTAGATGACATCCAAGCCTCTTATCTAAATAACAAAGGATGTTTTTTTGTACTTCTAGATAATGAAAAAGTGGTGGGCTCCGGCGCTATTCGCAAATTCGATGACACTATCTGCGAATTAAAACGCATGTGGTTTTTACCGTTATATCGCGGTAAAGGCCTTGGCTTTAAAATGGCTCAACAACTCTTTGAATGCGCCAAGCAACAAGGGTATACAAAAATGAGACTCGATGTTTACCATCCTGATTTGCAATTTAAGGCAATGGCCCTCTATAGAAAGCTCGGGTTTTATGAGATAGATCCCTATAATAATCACCCGGCTCAAATTTGGATGGAAAAAGAGCTTTAATGCATGGAATTTACTATTATGAAACGTGTGTCCCACAAAACAGCCAAATCATCAGAATATAATAAAGAAGCTGAAAGTTATGATGCATTTAATGAAAAACATTCAACAACAATAAATCAAACTATTCAAAAAACACTTACACAATACAATGTTAAAACAGTTCTTGATCTGACATGCGGAACCGGCTCACAAGTTTTTTGGTTACGCAAATATGGATTCCAGATAATTGGTGTTGATATTAATGCAAAGATGCTCAAAATTGCAAAAGAAAAGGCAAAACAAGAGAAGCTGGATCTACAATTTATAAAAGGTGACATGCGCATCCACCATGTTGGAGAATTTGATGCGGTTATTACCATCTTTAATTCTGTAGGACATTTAACTAAAACAGATTTTGAAAAAGCTTTACGCAATGTACACGGCAACTTAAAAAAAGATGGATTTTATATCTTTGATATCGCCAATCTCAATTATTTTTTAAAAGACAATAACATTACCGATCTTACGGTTGATTGGTTAACCACTACTGATGATACTCAATTTCGTGATATTCAATATAGTATTATTACTTCTGATGGAATTCTTGCATTATATACCATCTCAATTGTGCAAAAAAATTCTGAAAATCCAAAAATTGCAAAAAGTTTAAAAACATTACAAATCTATACTGCTAGCCAGCTTAAAGAATTGCTTAATAAAAATGGCTTTAAAGTGATTGAGCAATCCGCGATTGATGGATCAAGATTTATTGAAGATAGAACGGATCGAATTCTTACCATTGCACAAAAGTTGTAACAAATGAAAACAAATTTCAAACTTACATCCCACATATATCATGATTCAGGGGTAATATATCCCTACAACAATCACCCTGCAAAAATCTGGATATAAAAAGAACTTTAATATATGGAATTAGAATTATGAAACTTATATCTCATAAAACAGCCACAGCTTCACATTACAATAAGGACTCTGAAAGCTATGATGCTTTTAATGAGAAGCGGTCCGCGATAATTAATGCTACTATCGAAAAGATACTTAAAAAACATAATGTTACTACTGTTCTAGACCTCACTTGTGGCACTGGATCACAAGTTTTTTGGCTTCACAAATGTGGATTTTTGGTAACTGGAGTTGATATAAATGCAAAGATGCTCAAAATTGCTAAAGATAAAGCGCATCATGAAAAGCTGGATCTGCATTTTATCAAAGGTGATATGCGAACAATACAATTAGGAAAATTTGACGCAGCAATTACTATATTTAATGCGATAGGTCATCTGACTAAAGCAGATTTTGTAAAAGCATTACATAATATCAGCACTAATTTAAAAAGTGACGGACTCTACATCTTTGATATCGTTGATCTCAATTACTATTTGACAGATAATAATATTGCCCAACTCACTATTGATTGGTCAACAAAAACAGGCGATACTCGATGTCGATATATCCAATACAGCACTGTCAATACTGATGGAATTCTCGCATCATACACCACTACTATTGTTCAAAAAAGCTCAGAGAAACCAAAAGCTTTAGAAAATGCACAAACATTACAAATTTATACAGCTAATCAACTTAAAGAATTGCTAAATAAAAATGGTTTTAAATTGATTGAGCAGTGTGCCATTGATGGATCAAAATTTGTTGAAGGCAAGACGGATCGAATTCTTACCATTGCACAAAAATTATAGGAATACTTATGATGAAAGCTCTCGCGTTAGGAATAATCATGACTCAAGTAATTAATGCAAACAACACTATAGAAATAGAACTGCGCTATGAAGTACTTAAACCAGAACAGCTTTCATCTTTTGTAGCACCGTTAGAAAAACAACATACTAAACATGATATCGATATCTATTTTGACAATCCTATCGATTATTTACACAAAAATGGCATTTACATTAGAATGCGCAATAATAAAACAGAAGAAGATAGAATATGAACATTCAAACATACAAACCATTAGTATTAAAGCCACATCCAGCACTTTCAGCAGGAATTTATCAACACTACAAAGGCAAGCATTATTTAGTCTTATTTGTGTGTACGCATACTGAAACCAATGAAGAATTAGTGATATATCAAGGCCTCTA
>CAYSAX010000025.1:0-3315 GCA_964429045.1 uncultured Pseudomonadota bacterium | reverse complement strand
CTTATGTTGGCATCATATTGCAATTGGAAGATTATGAAAAACAACAAAATAAAAATAATATTTTTGCACGGCAACGGCGATAGTACACCAAATGATAATTGGATTCCATATGCTAAAGTAAGTTTGGAAAAAATTGGCTTTACCGTTATCGCAAAGCAGTTGCCCGATACTCCTTTAGCACGTGCCAAATACTGGTTACCTTTTCTTAAAAATGAACTTCACGTTGATGAAAATTCAGTACTCATTGGGCACTCATCCGGAGCTTTGGCTGCAATGCGTTTTGCCGAACAGAATAAGATACTAGGATCAGTATTGGTAGGCGCAATGCATACTGATTTAGGAATCGAAAGCGAAAAACAAAGCGGCTATTTTGACAAACCTTGGCAATGGGAATCAATAAAAAATAATCAACAATGGATTGTTCAATTTGCTTCTAGCGATGATCCATGGATTCCTATTGAAGAGCCACGATTCATACGCCAAAAATTAAATTCCGAATATCATGAATTTAACAATCAGGGTCATTTTGGCGGTGATTATTATAAAGAAACATTTCCAGAATTGATTGATGCTATTAAAAGAAAGCTCAAAACTTATATCAGCGATGAAAAACATGTTTAAACTTCCCGCATATGTCGGCATCATACTTAAAAAAGAGAATCAGTATTTGTTCGTCAAACGCCACAACACCGATTGGGCATCTGGCTGCTGGAATTTTCCCGGCGGGCTCTTAGAAGAGAGCGAAACTTTGGTTGAAGCTGCTGCTCGTGAAGCACACGAAGAAATTGGTGTTACTATTGCTTTAAATGATTTAGAATTAGTTCATGTGTTACAAGCACGCCAGAATGAAAAACATAATAAAGAAATTCTGGGCTTCTATTTTATCGCTCAATCATGGCAAGGAGTTCCTGAAAACAAAGAACCTCATCGCCATAGTGAAATTGCATGGTTTGATAGCAATCAACTACCGATAGAAATCACTGAGCACGCACTGCGAGCATTAAATGGGTTAAAAACGGGCAAAAAATTTTCAGTTAATTAAAAAAGATATCCATATGAATTCTGCTATTATCATACGTCCATTTAAATCTGAGGACATAACTGCTCTAGTAAACTTATTCAAAGAAGCGGTGACCACCATTAATATTCGTCATTATTCAGCTGATCAAGTTGCAGTATGGACAGCTATTGATATAGATCGCTGGCAGACTTCTTTAGAGAAAAACATAACTTTAATAGCAGAAGTCGACCGAATCATTGTAGGATTTACTGATATGACTCGCGAAGGATATCTGGACCGGCTCTATGTTCATAAAGACTATCAAGCACGTTTTGTCGCCTTGAAATTATTCAAAGCAATAGAAAAAGTAGCACGTAATCTAGGTCTTAAAAAAATTACTACTGATTGTAGTATTACTGCCAAAACTCCCGCAGAGCGCATGGGCTTTGTAGTAGTTAAAGAGCAGACCGTAGAAAAAAGAGGCATGATGTTTATAAATTATCACATGGAAAAGAAGTTAGAATGAATTTACCACGAGAGTTTATCGATAATGTAACGCGTATTTGGGGACAAGAAGGAACAACGTGGCTTAAAAAGCTTCCTGCTCACATTAACTTTTTTTCTTCCCGTTGGCAGCTAGAAAACGTGGTTCTCTTTGATAATTTAAGTTTTAATTATGTGGCTAAAGCTCATAGTAAGCTGTTAAATATGCCTGTCGTATTAAAAATTGGAATTCCCGCGCATGATTTTTTAAATGAACTCAAAGCACTTGAATTTTATGATGGCAATGGAAGTGTAAAACTTTTAGCTTCAGATGGGCAAAAGTATGGCATGCTTCTGACACATATAGAACCAGGAACCACCTTGAGATCTTTTTTTCCTCAAAAAGAAAAAGAAGCTATTGAATATGCGTGCACCGTGATGAAAAAATTGCATACACGCCAACTGCCCTCACACGTTAAATTTCCCACTATTACCAATTGGTTCTCTCTTCTTAATAGACTCGAAGTGCCACATGATTTACAAAGCCACATCAAGCAAGCGCATGCAATCGTTGATGAACTACAATCAAGCGCACAATCACATCATTTACTCCACGGCGATTTGCATCATGACAATATTTTACTTGATGCTTCCGGTAATGGTATTGCCATTGATCCCAAAGGAGTAATTGGAGAAGCTGCCTACGAAGTTGGCGCATTTATGTGTAACCCAACAGAATTGTCAGCACAGCCAAATGTACCTGCTATTCTTGACGCGCGACTTGAACAATTTAGTGACATTTTAAAAATTGAACGAACTCGATTAGCAAAAGCATGCTATGCAAGAATTATTCTATCAGCTTGTTGGACAGTACAGGCTAAAGGCAATTGGCAGGATGATGCCACCTTTGCACAATATATTGCTGAGCACATTAAACAATGATTTTAAAAAATTAACGAGTTAAAATCTTTAAGATTTCTTGAACAACAGTTTCAAGATTTTTGGTATTCGAGTTAAAAATTGACACTTTCATGTCAATTGCTTGTCGCTTTAAGAAAGCAGCCCAATCATCCATGTCTTGATTCACCAGTGCTGGTTGATTGCGATTAACACGTAAACGTTGATGACGGATTTCATCATCAGCGTGAATAAGTATAATCCTATAATTTTTGAAATTATGCTTGGCACAAATCTCTTCAATAAATTTTAGATTGATCTGCCCTTCTAAAATCAAAAGTGGTTTATCATTATATTCGGTTAATAATCTATTAACCCATGTTTCAGTCATTGCATATTGCCAATTACTGGGGCTTCCATATTTCTCTATCATTTCATCAATAGTAGGAATTCCAATAGAGTCAAAATGGAAACAATGGCTCGTCTGCGCAGAAAGCTGCTTGCAAAGTTTTGTTAATATTGTTGTTTTACCAGCACCCGACACGCCGGATATGAAAAGTATAAATGGTATTGGGTTCATAGAATTCCTTTTTTTTCGGCTTCATCAATAAAGGATCTAACTTCTTGAAATTCTATATGATCTTTCTTAATAATTGCTATGCCTCGATGTAAAGCTTTTAGCATTTCATCTTTATAGCCAAGAATGCCCAGAGCTAAGGCATAGTGCGCATATGCATTATAATAAGTATTCTCGTATGCAAAATATTGAGCCCATGCTAACAATGCATTTTGTGCATAGACACGAGCATTAATCTTGTCGCCATGTATTAGTAATTCTTTTGCATAGTTGGCAGCACCTACTCCTTGGCTGTAATATCCCCCAATACCAACATCAAGCCAATCAGGCGTATTCCAATTCTCAGCAACGCGCGCCA
>CAYSAX010000024.1:0-12166 GCA_964429045.1 uncultured Pseudomonadota bacterium | reverse complement strand
GCGTTAATGTATTCAACTTGTTTGAACTTATTAGAAAAGATACGCAGTACCGATTTAACATGTACTTTATCTTTAGTGGTTCTGTTAATATGATCTAAGAATTCAAAGATATGCTGCCAAGAATCTGACAAGTAATCCGCATATTTATTATGATTAAATACCTCTTTTAAAAAAGGAACTGGTCCTTTTAAAAATGCCGGTTGACTTAAAAAGTCAAAAGTGCCGGGTACATTGGCATTAGAATGAGGCAGTTGATTAACTTTTGCTTTTCCACTATGACTAGTAAGAAGAGCAACAATCATTATACTGTAAAATAATAGTAGTTTCATAAAAACTCCTTTTGTAACAAAGGGGTGCGCGCTTAAAAGTATTTTACTTTTCATTGAATCATAGTTGCTCGAAAGCGTCAAATTATGGAGTAATAAAGGGTTTTTACCATGGCGTTATATTTTTATCAGGCATTTTCAAAAGATGGTAAAAAAATTACCGGTACTGTTGATGCCCCTTCACTTCAAGTAGCAAAAGAGCAATTAAGTAAGCAGGGAATTTATCCCACATCAGTTACTTTAAGTTCGCAAGAAGCAGCGCTCCCCTGGTGGAAACGCGCTTTTACTCGAAGCATTACACCTAAAGAGAAAATATTATTTACCAAACAGTTGGCAGTTCTTTTAAAATCTGGGGTTCCCCTTTTACAGGCACTTGAACTGTTAACCGAGCAGTTTGAAGGCTCTTTAAAAACTATGTTGGTGAACATCAAAGATGAAGTAAAAGAAGGTATTTCATTCGCCGATGCGTTAAAAAAATATCCCAAAGCATTTGATAATATTTATGTGCAATTGGTTCGCGCTGGTGAGGCCAGTGGTAAACTCGAGACTATTTTAGATCGATTAACTTCTTATCTTGAGCGCCGTGCGGAGATTAGAAAACGAGTTCGTTCGGCATTAACCGGTCCTGTTATTCAAATGATTGTTGCGGTAGTTGTTATTGCCGTATTGCTTTATTTTGTAGTGCCATCGATGGCAGAAAATTTTGCTGAAGCAGGACAAGAGCTTCCAGTAACTACCCAAATATTATTAAGTATTTCATCATTGTTTACTAATTATCTGTGGTTAGTTGTTTTGATTTCCATAATAGGCTATGTGGCATTTAGATGGTGGAGATCTACTCCATCGGGGGCATATACCCTCGATAAAATTAAATTACGGTTACCCATTTTTGGTTACTTTGCTAAGACCAATGCGATTGTACAATTTTGTTACACACTTGGTATGTTGCTCGAAGGTGGCGTTAACTTAGCTGAATCATTAGATATCGTGGTTAATATTATTGATAATCGCGTGCTTGCAGAAGAGTTACGTGCGGCGCGCGATAAAATTATCAAGCAAGGTAAAATTGCTCAGTATCTAAAGCAAACCGGTATATTCCCTCCGATTGCCATTTATCTTATTAGTACGGGAGAGCAAACGGGGCAACTGGATACAATGCTCTTAACGGTTGCTAAAAACTATGAAGAGGATCTGGGAGAATATGCAGATAGCTTGTCAGCAAAAATTGGACCGATATTATTGATATTAATGGCGGTTGTGGTTGGATTTATTGTTATTTCATTAATGTTGCCTATGATTCAACGGGCGAGTCTTGGTCAGGAGTAATTAATTTATGATGTATGAACAGAAAAACACAATGCAAAAGGGTTTTACTCTTATTGAAATTCTTATTGCTGCAGCGTTGGTAACGATTTTAGGTGGGATTGTAACCTACTCAATGCAGGGGATACTTGAAAAAAATCGTAAAAATTCTACCCGCGCGAGTATGAAAACAATTAAGGGAGTCATTGAGGAATACCACAACGAACTTGGTGAATACCCGCAATCATTACTTGATTTAGTAAGAAAGCCATCTGATGAAAAAATTGCGGCTAATTGGAATCAGTATTTAGGTGGTAAACAAGCCCCACGCGATTCTTGGAATAATGCGTATGTTTATACGGTAACCGAGGGTGCAGAAAATCCATATGAGTTTTATTCTTATGGAAGCAAAAAAGGAAAGAGCACACCAAAATCTGAGTGGATAGATGCTTGGAACCTCTAAAAACGGTTTTACTCTCGTAGAGATTTTAATTGCGATTGTCATTGTTGGAATAATAATGGCAATCGCAGTCCCTAATTTACGTAGGCTCACCCCCAGTCGTCCTCGCAAAGAATTTATTGGAAATCTCAATGCAGTTAATCAATTTGCCTTGAATAATGCGCTAGTGACCAGAAAAGTTCAACAAGTACATTTTGATTTTGGTAAGAAAAAAGTAACGGTGAAAGCGGCAACGGGGGCTTTAAAAGAAAATGAAGCAGAGTTTGCTCCCATTAAGGGGACCTATCTCAATTCAAGTGTTACTATTCCTAAAACAATTACCTTTCAGAATTTTATAATTGAAGGATCTGATCAATTAGCTATCAGTTCCAGTCGATCAGAAGCATGGTATTTTATAGTTCCTGATGGTATGGCTCAAGCAGTAACGATTAATTTTACTGATACTAAAGATACTCTTCCTTCAGGTAAGCCTCGTCCGGTAGGATTAGTTTTAAATCCATTTAGTGCCCGGTATAAGGTATATGATAGTTTTCAAAAATAAAGATGGTTTTACATTAACGGAAGTACTTTTAGCGGTTGCTATCATTGGCTTAACCCTTACTCCTATTTATTTAAGCCAATCAACAGCAATGCGCCAAAGCGCAATATACAGTAGGTTACTTGGCCGTGTGTTTGCGGCAAAAAAAGTTTTGTTAGAAAGTGAGCTTTCACTACCTGAACCATTGCAACCGATCAAAGTTACAAAAAAAATAGATGATCCACCTACTACGTTTGCATATGAATTAAGAAAATTACCTGAACAATCTTCGTTAAAAAAATTTAAAAATATTTGGATTGAGTCCGTGTCTTGGCCTGATGAGCGTAATCCAAAACGTCAACAACGTCTTGTTACCTTTATGTATAAACCGGAGCAAAAGAAAAATGAATAAGCCCGGATTTACGTTAGTTGAAATTCTTTTAGCGTCAGCAATTGCAGCAGTTCTTTCAGGATTACTTTTTACCGTGGTTTCGCAACTAAACCGCTCAATTCCCATAATTGATCGACGTGCTGATACTTATGAAAAGGCTTCAATAGTAAATGCACAACTGGAACGAGACCTTTCAGGTGTTAGTGCACCTAATGAATTTTATGCGCGCCAAAAATTAGCACAAAAAGATAAACCACAAGAACAATCATCCTCTGATCAAAAAAAGAATGATGAACAAAAGAAGAGTGCAGAAGATAAAAAGGCAAAAGAGACAGTTGAATCAAGTTCGACGGATGAAGCAGCAAAGAAACCGCTCGAAAAACTTTTTTATAGCACTAATAAAGATGGCATGTTTGAGCAGTTAAGTTTTATTACCACCAACCCATTGCAAATATATTGGGGTGGCAAAGCGGGCTCAGCAAAGCCGCGTGTTGCGCGTGTTTTATATGCATTGCAAGAAGAAAAAAATCCTCGTAAGAATGCAAAAAAATCATATCGCTTAGTGCGCCAAGAATCTCCCACCCTTGATTGGGATCAATTTAAATCTAATGAAGGGATCAAAGAATATACACTTGCTGATAATATTAGATCAATGCAGGTAGAATTTAGTGCAGTTCTGTTACCACAAGAAAAAGGCAAAGAGGAAAAACCAGCAGAAACTGGTACTGCAAAGGCACCAGCTAAAAAAGAGATAGAAAAGAAAAAAGATTGGTCTGGTAAAATCGAAGATGACACGCAAAAAGATAAGCCCAAGAGATTACCTTTAGCGCCGCAACTGGCACAGTTTGATATTGTTTTCTGGGATGAAAAGCAGCAACGTTCAACCCCCTTTTCATTTACGATACGCATACCGGCAGAATTAGAAGAAAAGCGTAGTGAAGGGCCTGCATTGTTAGAAAAATTAAAAACACTGGTTGGACACACAAGTCCTCCATCACAACAACAACAGAAGCCTTCTATGTTCGCACAGCAACATAAGCCAACGTTTAATTTTTCATCACCGAGGTTGGGATCATGATAGAAACACAAAAACCTGGTTATATTTTAACACTTACCTTGGCATTAATTGCGTTGTGTATGTTTATTAGTTCATATGTGTTTAATCGAGCATTAGTATTTGATCGACTATCAAGTACCATGATTAGTCGGGAAAAATCACGGGTGCTTGCGTATGGGGGTATTCAACTGGGAATGAGTCAATTATCATCAACAGCTGGTACAGAAAAAGAATCAAAACCAGATGCCAAAGAAAAAGCTCCTTCAGATGGTCAACAGCTCCTAAAAACTATTTTACCGGTGTTACAGAAAGCTCAAAAATATCAGTTGAAGCAGTCGATTGAAGGTGTTGATGCTCTGATTATTTTGGTTTTGAATAGTGAAGAAGGAAAGATAAACATTAATCGTCTGTATGACTTTAATAAGCATAAATTTATTGGCGAAGGCCAGCCAAATGGTGATATGAAGGTTATGTTTAAAGAGTTATTTGGACTAATTAATCAAAAAATAAAAGTTGATCTGTTTGAAGATTTTGAAAAATTTTTAAAAGACAAAAAGTATCCGCTTAATGATGTGACAGAGCTTTTAACCATAAAAAGTTTTGAAATCTTTAAGAACAATGTTTTTTTTAATCCAACAGTACCTGGTGTGCAGGATAAAATATTTTTAACCGATATTTTTACCGTCTCTTCATCTAAAAAAGAGATTGATCCGTGGCTCTTATCCCATTCAATGAAAGTATTATTGCAACTTAACCTCAGTGCCAATCCCGAAGAGCTTCTTAAAAACTTTAAAGAGCAAGCTGATTGGAAAAATGATTGGAATAAAATATTTGCGCCACTGTATGGAAAAGAGTTTGCATCATTACCAAAAACGTTTGCAACATTATTAAATCCTCAATTTGCTCCTAAAATATTTAGCATTTTATCACAAGTAACCGTTGCAAAGGTACCGGTGAGTACCTTGGCCGTGCTTGAGCGTGCAAAAGCAACCGGCAAAGATACTTCACCTCAGGTATCAATTCGATCTGTTTATTTGATGTAGTTTTTAGTACTCGATGTTCAGGCGTTTGCATGCATCATTAAATAAGAACACACTACATGCAGTCGTAATAACTGCCCAAGTAAATTCAGTGCGAACTTCAAGATCTTTGAAGGTATCTTTCCAATTTTTATGAACATCGTTTTTAGCATCGTAAATTTGCCATGTTAGTCGGGCTGCTATTGAGCCAAAAAAGATTGTTCCCGCAACTTCATATGCGGCGATTGTGTCTTGTTTAAAGTTGAACCAGTTATACGTGTGTGTGTTGGAAGTGGTGAGTAAAAGAGCAAGTAAGAATGCATTTTTTCGTGACATATTTATCTCCTGTATAAGTTAGTGCATTGCTATCAGTACTCTAGTCGGGATTACAATAAATTAACAGATTGATTATAAAAATTATTTTTGATATGTATTTGCATCTTCTTCTTGTTCTTCTAAAGACCGTGGTTGCTCGTAATGAAACTTAGCAATCCAGGTATGAAAAGAATTTTTTAAATAGGCGATGCGCTGTATCCGTTCGTTAATTTTTCCAAATCGCACTTTGCTAAAAGGTAAAATTTTGGTGATCTTTAAATAAGTAAGCCAGGAATATGCATACTGATACCATTTTATTTGCTCCTCTTCTTTTTCTAATGCGAGTAAAAAAAGACTTAATGGAGTCATCAAATCGCTTATGGTATCTGAAGTGGTATAGCGGCGATGAATCTCTTGTAATAACTCTTGTGAGAATTGTTCTTGAGGAATAGATAATAATTGATCAAGGCTCAGTTCTGCTCGCCAGGATGACCATAGTTCTGCTTGGCCTAAATAGCTGTTTCCGCTGACAATAATATAGCACAGTGCGCCATAGGTAATGGCTGTTGTTCCTAATATAAGATGCCATTTGTATCGGCTTAAAAAACCGGTATCAAAATTACTTAACTTATTTTTTATATCTAATTGAGCAAGCGCCTTTGAAATCGGTGTTTCTGTACGGGTGTTAGCCTGTGTATTGGCTACGTTGGTGGCATTATTTGAACGCGCATCTTGAGCATTATTAATATATAAGGTTAAATTAAGATGCCCGGCTGCCTTAGGCATTGAATCCGACTTTGCAGGAACTATTGTTTGATTATGACCATATAAGCATGCAGAAGATATTATAAAAAAGAACAATAAACGTTTCATTTAGCCCCTTCTTAAAATGGCATTCATTACTTTTTTTGTATCAATTTTAGATAAAGTCTCTTTTGCTAAATCGGGAAGTTTACCAAACGGGATCATACTGGCAATACCCAGAGCTACTACAGAAGTGCAAGCTTTTTTGATTATCGTAGAATATGACTCTTCTTCTTTTCTGGTAATAACTTCCTGTTTAATGGTAACAAAATGATGAATTACTTGGGCTGGCTTTTGGCCTTGGTTATTTGCAGCATCGGCACTATTTTTATTATCCACATCATGTGAATTGGCAACAGTTAAATGAATATTAACTCCCGGAGACACTTCTTTGCTGATGCTTGGAGCGGTAGATTCTTTAGAAACTGGTAGTAATTCTGGCTTTGGTATACTCGCAAATAGGGATGAAGGTAAAAAAAACGATAGTATGAGTATTTGTTTCATTATTTCCTCGATCTCTTTTATTGATTTAATACTTGCCAGTAATATAACATCAATACTTAGAACATAGTACTAACTCTAAAGGAGAAACAATGGTATATACCATTCCTTCAATCGGCGCGATTATTGTATTGCTCTTAGTTGCTTATTTATTATTAGCGGCACCGATCGGTAATACCCGTAGCTTATTAGTAACTCTTATTAACATCTTACTCTTAGCAGTAGTTGTGTATGTTATTTTAGGGTTATTTAATATTGTTTAAATAATTCTAAATGGAGGTTATAGAACTCTTATTCTTTTAAAAAAAGGATGAGCTATGCTTACTATGCTCACCAATTTCTTTATTACTCAGCTTATTTGGAGCGTTACTGTTGGATTGCCGCATATTACAACCAACATTGTGCTTCTCTTTTTATTATTAAAGCTATGGGATCATTTAAAAACTTTTCATGCTCTTATCTTGAGCTTAGTATTAAATCTGGGTGCATTTTTCGTTTTTATTAGTATGACGTACGGAATATTTGTTTGGGGATTAAATAGTGCGTATGTAATGCCCGCAAATGCCTATCAAGGCTACAATGACTTTTTGGCAACGAGCCTAGCTTTGGCAGGGATTTATATTGGATTGCAGTCAATAATATTAGTAATTATTAACCAATATAAGCGTTTTAATGTATGGCGCGCTTTTTTATGTATTGTTTGCAGTAATTTAGTTACGGCGTTATTGGTATATAAACTTGCATTAATTAAATATAAGTAATTCGTAAGCACATAATTTAATAAAAAATTGGGACTTTTTTCGCATTATTTAAGCAGGGGGGACGACATGCTTAAAGAAATCGTATTTTTTTTCCTTTCAATGTTTCAGGCATTCTTCTTAGGGCATGCAATGCAAGAAGATACTCAGACTCTTGCTCATAAAGCAGCTCGAGCATTAGTATCTTCACCGGCACATCTTGCAAATATTCCTTCGGCTATTCCACTCGTTATTAAAAAACAATTAATTGAAACATTAGCCGCAACGCGAGGATATCCTTTAACGCTTTCATCAAAAAAATCACCAGCCACGTACAAAGGGGTATGTGTTGTTGAGGGTGATATTAAAGATCACAGAATTATTGCGGTTGATTGTGATGGAAAGCTCGTTTCATGTGTTGATAATAGCTTTACCGATTGTAATGGCTGGTACACCGATACAGATCCTAATGCATTTGTATGGGATGCAACACATGAATATATGATTGTTGGAGAGCGAAATGGGCATATGGCGGTATTAGATCCTAAACATAAGCAAATTATATACCGTACACGTGCGCATCAAGCTCAAAACTATCTGAATCAAGTAGAATCCTTAACTTTGAAAGATGATCTGTTACTTTCTACCGGTGGAGACGGTTTAGTAAAGTTATGGGATGCCCAAAATTATGAAAAAAAACGCGATTATGTTTTTGTTGATCCGGTAAAAAATGCGTATGTAACGCATTTAAAGCAATTAATATCAGCAACTAAAAATGGAAAAATTCATGTAACCGATGCTGAAACAGGAGCTTTAATTCGAACAAGTCAGATTTCTCCTGAAGCGCTTTCTCGTATGAAGCTTTTGCAAGATCCCCATCTTACTTTGATCACACATTGCAATCGAATTTCCGGATATGATATTCGTCAAACGCGTTTGGCATTTTCATTTGTTGCACATACGGCACCAATTACAGTGCTTGATGTGCAGAAATTAGACCAGTTCGCATCTGGTTCTTTTGATAAAACGGTAAAGGTGTGGGATGCGCGTATATTAGAAAGATTTGCAGATTTACAACATACGCAATGGGTACAATCGCTTTCTCATGGTCCTGATTTTTTAATTTCAGGCTCACGTGATGCGACCGTCCGTATTTGGGATGCTCAGCCATTACAGGCACTGCAAAATCTTGCGATTCCCCAATCATTACAAAGGATGCAGATCAGTGATTAAAATCAGACCAACTCTTTGATTTTTTCTGGGATGTTTGCATGCGAAGTTGTTGAATGCTCTTGAAATCCAAGAGTGATAATCTGATCAATAAAATCCATAGGCTTAATTCCAACTTCTGCAGCTTGATGGAAAATGCAGGTTGCAGGAGTCATGCCTGGCAAACTATTAATTTCTAATATCACTACACGTTCTTTACCCGTATTGCTTTGTTCAGGTGTTTGATAAAAGCAGTCGATGCGTGCATATCCTTTTGCGCCTACTGCTTTAAACACATTTTCTATGGTTTTTTGTACCAACAATAAGGTTGATGCAGGTAATGGAGCAGGAGTTTGATTTTCTCCAGCGCCGGGCAAGAATTTTTCTTCAATTGAAAGAATATCGGTTGCACAAACTGCCTGCGAAGGTGGTAATGCACGAGGATTTTCATTGCCAATAACACCGACTGTTAATTCCATTCCCTGTACACATTCTTCAACGAGTGCGTATTCTTTATCATGACTAAATATAGTATCCAGGGCGGCCTGTAAATCATGTTCAGTTTTTGCTTTTTGTACCATGACGCTGCAGCCATCATCGTGTGGTTTTACGATTAACGGCAGCCGAATGGTCTTTAAAATCTGTTGGAGTGATTTTTTTTGATCATTAAACCAGTCTTGCTTGGTAAGTAAAATACCATGAGGAACATCAAATCCTTGTGCGCCTAAAAATTGTGTGGTTTTAAATTTATCCATACATAATGCGCTTGATAGAACCGAAGAACCATTATAGGGAACACCCATCATTTCTAAAGTGCCTTGAACTGCGCCGTTTTCTCCGGGACCGCCATGCAATGCAATAAAAATGAAATCCACACAACTAGATAAATCATGCCACATAATTTTTGTATTTTTATCGACTGATTCGGCAATTTCATGAGTAGAATTAAGCACCAGTTGTTGCTGAGTTAATGGAAATAGTTCCATTTGTTGCGAAACAAATAAGGGTGTTGCCTGATATTTGTGTGGAGATAATTTGTAAGTAATATTGCGCCCTGACTCTAATGATATTTCACGCTCATTGGATGGGCCACCTAATAAAATACCTACGCGAATTTTTTTTGTGTTCATTTGTAATGCTTCTTTCTGTTCTTGTGAAATAATCGATGCCAACATCCCATATGATTCAAGTTCTGTTTCAATCAAATGATTAATAATTTGTGTATGACTCATCTGTTCGAATGCTGCTTCACGAAATAGAAAGCTGTTTGGTGCAGCGCCTGAAAAGGAATTAGGATCTATTATGACTACTGAGCCAGATTCGGTTAGAAAACCATCGATGCGTGCCATGTTTTGTAAGTTAAGTGCGCGCATGGTATCAATAGAGGCTTTTTTTATTGCATCAAGTTCTGAGGGTATGCATCGTGCTGGAGTAAATTCGGTAGCTTTGCCAGGCATATATTTTTGTTCATAATTAAAAATATGATCTTTTTGATCAGCAACAATTTCAGTAGGTGCCAATGCACGAATAGTATTGGTCTGATAATCGGTGATGGTAATGCAGGTAAATTCCATTCCTTCGATTTTTTGTTCTATAAGCACCGTTTGAGGTTTTTTGTTTACAAAGCATGCTTTAGTAAGAGCAGCTTCTAACTGATTTTCTTGATGAACAACCGAAACACCAAAGCTAGAACCTTCTTTGTGTGGCTTTACGATGCACGGGAAGGTAATTTCTTTCGCATGTAATTCTTTTAAAATTGAATCTTTGTGTGCGTTATAATGGATAATCTCTTCAGGGAGCAAAGTAATATCGCGGGCAACGTTTATATTTGCAAGTTGCAGAAATTTTTTCTGCATTGCTTTATCCATGCTTAATGCGCTGCCAAAAACTTTTGAACCGAAATAGGGAATTCCTAATACTTCTAAAAGTCCTTGCATGGTGCCATCTTCTGCAAAGTGCCCATGCATGGCAATATACACAAAGTCGATATGTTTTTTTAAATTATCCCATTTAATTTCAGTTGCTTCACTGGCTAAACGATGTTCAAAATCACTAATTTTGCCGCGATGTAAAAAATGCCACGGTAAAATATATAAATGATTTGTGGGAGTTTGAAACAAAGGAGTGATTAAGTATCTTTGGGTATCAAGATGATCACAAATGGTGCGTCCTGAATTAAAAGAGACTTCTCTTTCAATCGATTTACCGCCCATTAAAACGCCAACGCGAAGTTTTAACATAAGATTAATTCGTTTTTTTTGTGTGAAGAAATTATTATGATAATTAATCATACTCATGCACAGCTTCAAGCGCAATCATTATCATAAAATTATCTAAATCCAAAAAAACATTGTCCTTCTGCCAATGCAATATACCAATCAATGCGCCAATCGATAAAGCCTCTTTTTTTCGCTTCTTTAAATAAATTTACTGCTTGAGTGAATTGTTCATTAGCAAGACAAATCAATCCAGCCCATAACGGAATATGGCGAGATAAGCCTTGTTTTTCGCTCCATGGCTCAATCCATCTATTTGCAAGATCAATAATATTTTCTCTTTCATTATTGTTGGCTAAAGCAATGCAAAGCTCTGCTCTTAAAACTTCTTCAACGTCATAATTTTTACCATCATATAAGCGGCTCATTGTTATTGCGCGCACTACCGGTGATACCTCAATTTGTTCATGTGAATCAAATGCAATGAGTGTATCGTAGATTACCGCAACTTGATAAGAAGCGTTAATCTCTAAAATTTTTTCCACAATAGTATTGAGAGACGGATAATTTTCAATAAAAGTTCCTTTAACGTCACTCATTGGATAATAGAACATTCGTATGTCATCAATGATTAATATCGCATTATTAAATTTGCTTTGTTTAATAATTTCCAACTCATCGATAATAGGTGTATTAGCAGTACCTTGGGCAGTATCTCCCATACTAAAATGTGCATCAAGAAAAATAATCGGTTTGTCTATAACTTTTTGTAACATTATAGGTAAAACTTGCACGCTATCACCTTGATAGAGACAAATATTTTTATTGTTTTTAAATTTTTCTTGAGCTTTGCTAAAAAGAGTTTCGCTTAATTCAACTGAATGTACGCACGGACCTTTAATATGGTTAGGAACAAATATTGTAGCTGCTTGAGAAGTTGTGTAGCCATGATGGGTTCCTGTTTCGATAAAAAACGATGCATTGGTATTTGCATGAAGCATTTTTAAAAATTGATTTTCTAAAGACATAGACTCTGGTTCTCTGCTTCTTACAAAGACAAATTTTGAATTTTTTTCATTAACTTTTGGCAGTAAGTTTTTGTAAATATCTTTTCGCGTTAGCGTTGATTTAACCTGTATCGGCTCTTTTCCCCGAGGAATACTAGAAAAAAATTTATTTGTAAAAAAATCTGCATGTAAATACGAAACACAGAATAAAACAACTATGCTAATTTTTATACTTTTCAAAAATATCCTTTTTTGTTTCTAGTATTATCACGAGAATGAGTTTTTTTTAATGGTGTTGATTATCG
>CAYSAX010000023.1:0-12184 GCA_964429045.1 uncultured Pseudomonadota bacterium | reverse complement strand
GGATATCTGCTCAAAATATCGGAAGGCTCTCAGAGTAAAAACGTTCATATGCCCTTAACATTTTCGCTGCCAAGGGTAACTGAGAATACGGTGCGTCCTATTTTTGGAACTACTATTATTCAAAATCTCAGTTCGATTCCCACTCATTTTATTGAACGTGAGCTTGCCTATCAGCAAGATGATTGTTGGGATAATGAGGCTATAAGACAATCGATAAAAAATCTTAATAGTTTGCAAGTGTTTGATGAAGTTTCATTGTGTACTATTTTTGATCCCTATGATCCTGAACGTAAAACGATGCTTTTAAAAGTGCATAACGATTTGCCCTATGAATTGCGTTTGAAGGGAGGAATCGGCTTACAGCAGATGAGTAAAGATTTTATTTTTAAGGGAGTGAGCTATGTTGCAGGAGGTTCATTTTTAATAAAAAATCCTTTTAATCGTGCTGATCTTTTTAGTGTTGATGCAGATTATACGTTTGGTGAACAAAATTTAGCAATTCGCTATACCTATCCTTGGTTGTTTAATTTCTGCATGCGCACCTATGTTGAAATTTACGTAAATCAATATTTGCAACCGGGGCTACGGCACAACCATAAAAACATATACAGTTTTGTGCAGCAAGGTTTTCTATTTGGCACCCATTATGAAAATGGACCACTTGATAGTCAATGTAATATTGGCCTTGAATGGATGAAAACAAAAGTTGTTGATAAAGATGATAATCCTTTTTTTAATCAAGAGATTACCCATGCATTATATTTTGAACCGCTTCTAGTTGATAAAAAGATTCCGTATGTTTTATTAGAACCGCAAATAGTAGTCAATACTACTGATAATAAACTTAATCCAACCAGCGGAAACTTATCATTAGTTTCCTGCAAAGCGATGATTCCCTGGCGTTATTTAACATTTAACTCTTTTTTCATAAAATTTTTGATCGATCATTCTACATATGTGCCAATTAATAATTTGGTTCTTGCTTTGCGAGCGAGGGCCGGTCACATATTTTATAAAGAGTTTAAAAATGTGATGCCGGCTGAACGTTTCTATTTGGGAGGCGCAAACTCAATCAGAAGTTATGAAACTGATATGTGTCCACCGTTGGGAACAATCGTAAATGCGCAAGGAAAAACCTGTTTTGTACCGCAAGGTGCACGTTCAATGATTAATCTCAATGCTGAATTAAGAATCCCGACATATCGCGGCCTCTGGGTTGCGCTCTTTCAAGATTTGGGCGCGTTAAGCAACAATCATTTTACCGATGTGAAAATGAAGGATATTCTTGCAGGCACAGGCTTTGGTATTCGTTATGAAACACCGATCGGGCCCTTACGATTTGATGTTGCCATTAAGTGGCATCGCCCTGACCCAAGATTTTCTCGTTATTGTTGGTTTTTGTCGTTTGGCAATGCATTCTGAGAAGGTAAAGCAGAAGCAATTAATTCAAGGGCTTGTGCATTAGATCTATTTATTGACGCTTTTGACATATACATATACCAAACTGTTTCTAGTACACCATAGGCACATGCAGATGCAACCGCTTGTTTATACTGATTTTTGGTTAATAAAATAATACTTCCTATAAGAGCAGTTTTTGATCCCATGCTTGCTGCCATTGCAATAGTTGTATCCTTGCAAATTTCAGCCTGCAGAGAATCACGCATTGCAGTTGTACCTTGTTTCATTGCTGCAAGTTTTTCAGGATTCAACTCAGGAATATTAAAAGAGTGTACTTTTAAAAAAGTAATGGCAATCGTGAGAAATAATAGTTTTTTCATAATGATTCCTTATTTGGTATTTCTTCTACTGGTTTACTATCAACTGTTTCATCTGTAGTCGTCAAGTATTTTTCTGCAAGTTGCTCGAACCCTGCCATCATAAATTTAGCGATATCATTCATATAATGGCGTGTATGAATATGGGCCATTTTAGTTTGATAGACGCGATCCGCATTAAACATCTCTTCATGGAGCACGCGACGATTTTCAGCAAGCTCTGAATGTTTAAGGAAGGTGTACGAACCAAAGAAGGTGGTTAGTGCTGAATAAAGGCAGGCTAAACGGGTGTCATTGCGCTGGACGGCAGTAACAGTTAAAGGTAAAAAAGCACCGGTTAAAAAGCTAGCGAGTCCAAGTTTGAGTATCAATGGACGGTATTCTTGAGCAAATCCACTTTGTACGGCTTGGACACGTTCATCGGCTTCCTCTGCCAACTGGTCACGAATATGTTCATAAGTGTTTTGATTGTTTGCAAAAATGAGAGTAGGTACTAAAAGGGTGAGTAAAATGCGGTTCATGGAAGCTCCTATATTATTGGTTTTGTTAAATGCTAGGTGCAACATAGTAAAAAAAATAGGATATTTCTAGCTTTTTATGCTCTTTTTTTGATTTATTTGAAAAAAAGATTAATTTAAAAACTGTAATCTAAAATTTACTCTTTTTTGGGGATTTTTAATGGACCAGCATCATCACGATCATCATCATCATTTTCATGATCATGAACACACGCTGCGCAGTGAGCTTTTTCATCATCTGCCGTATGCGATTTTTTCAGTGGCATTTTCACTCATAATTCTCAGTTTTGTGACCCTAGCACTCAGAGGCACTGAGTTAATAGCTGCTCAAAAGGGCGCGAAGATGCTCTTTCATAGCTTCCACTTTATGCATATTGTGTTCGCTGCAACCGGAACGTTGATTACTTTCCGCCGCTTTTGTAAAGATGTGGTTCCTTCATGGGTTGTTGGTATCTTTACTCCGGTTATTTTCTGTACGCTTTCAGATTCGATCTTGCCATACTTAGGTGGTAAGGCGCTGGGCGTGAACATGAGTTTTCACCTTTGTTTTTTTACTGAGCTTGCCAATATTATTCCATTCTTGTTGGTAGGAGTAATTAACGGCTTTATCATGAGTCGTCATAATCAAGAAAATCAAAGAATGTACTCGATCTTTTCCCACTTTATCCATATTTTTGTTAGCTCCTTGGCTGCAACCTTTTACTTAGTTGCCCATGGATTCATGGATTGGCATAAAGATATCGGTTTTGTATTCATATTTATTATTATTGCCGTTGTGATTCCGTGTACACTTTCGGATGTCGTAGTTCCCATGACTTATGCGAGGATGACCAAAAAAGATGAGAAACATTAGACTTGAACATATAAAAAAGTCATATCATGGCGAAGTGATCATTGAGGATATCAATTTAACGATACCTGGTGGAAAAATATTTGCCTTATTGGGACCCAGTGGTAGTGGTAAAACGACCATTTTGCGTTTAATTGCCGGATTTGAAACGGTTGATGAGGGCAAGATTTATCTGGGTGATGAGGATATCACTGATGTACCCATTAACGAACGCCATATTAATACTGTTTTCCAAAACTATGCACTATTTCCTCACTTGAATGTGTATGACAATATTGCCTTCAGTCAACGCCTAAAAAAGGTGCCTGAAGAGCTTGTTGAACAAAAGGTGCAGAAAGTTATCAAAACGGTTCATCTTGAAAAGCATCTTTATAAATCGATCCAACAGCTTTCTGGTGGCCAACAACAGCGCGTTGCCTTAGCACGTGCCATTATCAATGAGCCAGAGGTTTTGCTTCTTGATGAGCCATTGGCTGCTCTTGATCTTAAACTACGTGAGCGTATGTTGCTTGAGCTTATTGATTTACAAAGCTCTTTAAAAACGACATTTGTATATGTTACGCATGATCAGTTTGAAGCATTAACCGTTGCAGATGTGATGGCGATTATGAATCCCGATGGTCAAATCGAACAAGTTGGAACACCCAAAGAGATTTATGAGTTTCCCGTTTCATCATTTGTGGCGCAGTTTGTCGGCTCTACCAATATCTTTAAAGGGGTATTGCGTTATGAGGCTGACAAGCGATATTTAGATATTTCTGGCGTTGCTAAGGTTGAAGTATTAGCACCCAAACAAAAAGAATGGGCCTATGATACAGCTCATATTTTAATGAGTGTTCGTCCTGAAAAGATCGATATTAGTAAAACACCTCTGGAAGGATTTTCTAACAGCTTGCAGGGAATTGTAGCTTCAATCGTGTATCATGGTAGATCTACCCAATATAACGTGCGCTTAAGCAATGGCCAGATAGTGCAAGTGTTTGAGCAAAACGAAGAACACTTTCCTAAAGAAGTTATCGATTATGATGATCAGGTGTATTTGTATTGGCAAAAAGAAAATGTGGTGTTGTTAGAGAAATGAACAGAACAAACAAGCTCTTTTTAAATCATTTTCCATTTTTTATGGCAATGCCAGCAATTGCATGGCAGACGCTCTTTTTTTATATTCCTGCCTGCTTAATCTTAGGTTTGAGTTTTATCAAAAGTAGCGTTTCAGCGTTAAGTAAAGTTTCTTTCACTACGCAACATTATGCTTATTTGTTTGATCCACTTTATTTCATGGTCATTCTGCGATCATTGTGTCTCGCTTTTTTTACTGCAGTGTTTTGTTTACTTCTGGCCTATCCGGTTGCGTATTGCCTTGCGGTGAAAATTAGAAGATTTAAAAATGTTTTTTTATTTTTTCTTATCTTGCCATTTTGGACCAGCTTAATGGTGCAAGTTTATTCATGGTTTTTTATTTTAGAACATAATGGGTTGATTAATACCATGCTGATAAAGCTTGGTCTTATTAATGCACCCATTCATATGCTTAATAATACCTTTGCAATTTACTTGGTCATGGTCTACTGCTATTTACCCTTTATGATTATGCCATTGTATACGGCACTGGAAAAAATCGACAAACGTATGTTTGAGGCATCGGCAGATTTGGGCGCAACTCAGTGGCAAGCATTTACCCGAGTAACTATACCATTATCGATGCCGGGAATAAAAGCGGGATTCTTTTTAGTATTTGTTCCTTCTTTTGGAGAGTTTGTAGTACCTACCTTATTGGGTGGCGGAAAAAAATTATACGTCGGTACCTTAATTACTCAATATTTCTTGTTTAGTAGAAACCTTCATTTAGGCGCCGCATTTACCGTTATGAGTAGCATTGCTCTTTTAATGGCGGTTGGAGCTTTGTACTGGTATTTCACAAAAAAAGCTCGCATAGCATCAAAACCTAAGGGGTCGTAAATGGTACGTATTAAAAATAGTTTTTTGACGTATTTACTCCCGATCCTTGCAGTTGTTGCCTACTTATTTTTATATATTCCGATTGTGGTACTCGTCCTTTTCTCGTTTAATTCATCAGATGTTCCGTTTGCATGGGAAGGATTTTCCTTAAAGTGGTATCATGCATTGTGGCAATCAAATGATATTTGGCTTGCATTGAAAAATTCACTCATCGTGGCATTCTCTTCAGTATTTTTAAGTTTGACGCTGGGTTTACTGTTTGTCTTTTACAGTTCACGAACATTTTTAGCCCGTTTTTTTGTGATGTTTTATGCAAGCTTGGCAATTCCTGAAATTGTATTGGCAGTTGGGCTTTTGAGTATGTTTTCATTTTTTTCAATTCCACTAGGGTTGACTACGCTTATTGCAGGTCACACGCTTATTGGACTTGGTTATGCGGTACCTATTTTGCAATCCCGTTTTGAAGAGCTTGATAAAAAATACATGGAAGCGGCGCTGGATTTAGGTGCAACTGAAGGCCAAACATTGCGCAGAGTAATGATTCCTTTAATGGGCCCGGCCTTAACTGCTGCCGCATTATTGGTATTTGTGCTATCACTTGATGATTTTATAATCTCATTCTTCTGTTCAGGTGGCTCAACGCAAACATTACCGATCTATATTTTTGTTGCTATACGTTCGGGAGCTACTCCTATGGTAAATGCATTATCAACGATTTTATTAGTGGTAAGCAGTTTATTGGTTCTTATATTTTCATCTTTAAAAATTAAAAAGACGGACTTATTGCAATGAAAATATTGATATCAACTGTGGTTACACGTTTTTTAATATTTTGTTTTTGGATTGCAGCTATTGCATCATTTTTATTGTTACCTGCATTAGTTAATAAATTAAGATCACAGAAAAGCATTACCATTTTTACGTGGCCAATGATGCTTGATCCGATTTATTTAAAAAATTTTGAGCGCGAAACAGGAATTAAATTATATATAACCTATTTTGAGAATGGGCCGTCATTGCTCAGCAAGATTGAAGCAACGCGGGGAGCTGGATATGATCTGATTATTCCTGATGATCATTCATTAGCGCAATTAATTGAAAAAGGATTAGTAAAAAAAATCGATAAAACTCAGTTAAAGTTTTGGAACAATATACGCCCTGAATTATTAGGGAATTATGCAGATCCAGAAAATAATTATTCAATTCCCTATTATTGGGCAATGTATGGAATTGGCTATGATTCCAATCAATTGAAAGAGTCTCCAACGGATAGTTGGAGTAGTTTGTTTAATCCTAATACAGATGGCCACGGTCACATTTGCATGACCGATGATGCGCGTGAAGCGGTTATGATGACAGCAATATATTTATTTGGATCAATCGATGCACTTAAAGATAAAGCTAACGTGCAAAAAATAAAAGAGGCTTTAATCGCTCAGAAAAAGTTTGTTGAAGTTTATTCAATCTCGCGTTCTGATAGTCTTTTGCAAAGTAAAAGTTGTTTGCTTGCGATGATCACGAATCCCGAGTTAGCACGTTTAACGCGCGAACATCCTCAATTTAAATTTATTAAACCACGTGAAGGAAGTATGGTCGTTGTTGATTCAATGGCTCTTTCTGCAGGTTCAGATAAAGATGCACTTGTGTACGAGTTTCTTAACTATCTCTATAAAGATGAAGTTATTCGACATCATATAGAAAATTTTGGTTATTGTTCGCCTATCTCTACCGTTTCCTCAGATCAGGAAGTGATCTGTTCAGCGCAAACTTTCAAAGATTTACATTTTATGGAATCGGTAATTTCTGATGATGAAATTAATCAGCTGTGGATTGAAGTTTTAGGTTCATAATTTTTGTTTGACATTGACACCAAAATGCTTATAAGATTCTGTAATATTTAATTCAATAATTAGGAGAATCTTATGAAGCATCATGTGTATAGTATTTTACTTTTAATACTTACTTTTGCTGTCCATAATAATTATGTTCATGCAGAAGGAATATTTCGCTTATCCAAAAAAGACAAACAAGAGATTGGCGATATAATGCGTGAGCCGATTGAGCAGATTAATAAAGCTATTGGGCAATTAAATGCATACGCAAATCAAGTACAAGTAATTAATAATGATGTTAATGTTCATGCTGATATAAATGTGATTAAAGATCATAGTCATAAAATCTTAAAAGAATTAGAAGAGATCAATGCTAAACTTGATCAAGCATTCCAACAAATTGCGATTTTAAGAATTTTAGTTGGTAACCCAGATGATCCATCAGTAGATCCTGCAATCTTTGATAGCGTTCAAGCAATCGATGATGCAAAATTACCGATTTATCAATGGCTCAAAACAATTACTCGTGCCATTATTGAAGGCAATATTGTTTCGTAAATTATAGCTATCTTACCCTCCTGGAATACGTTCTTGGAGGGTTTTTATTTGGTAAAAGTTCATTTTTTAAGTATGATAATCCTAACCAAGACTTTCAAATTTATTACTAATGAGCAGACATGAGTACCAAAAAGACCGGATTTTATGTAACCACTCCTATTTATTATGTAACGGCAAAACCGCATTTAGGACACCTGTATTCAACGGTGATAGCGGATGTTTTGGCGCGTTGGCACAAGTTGCAAAATATCCCTTCTTTTTTCTTGACCGGTACTGATGAGTTTGGTCAAAAGATTGCTCAAGCTGCCGCAAAAGCAGGTAAGGAGCCTAAAGATTTTGTCGATAGCTATATCGATGCCTATAAGAATGTCTGGAAAGATTATGAGATCGAGTACGATATTTTTATGAGAACCACCAACGATTTTCATATTAAAGCGGTCCAAGAATGGATTACGCGTTTAATGGAGAAGGGTGATATTTATAAATCATTCTATGAAGGGTGGTATTGCATTCCTGATGAAACATTTATAACAGAAGTTGAAGTTTCTAAAGAAGCGCCTAATTGCCCATCATGTGGCCGCCAAACGCAATGGCTTTCTGAAGAGGCATATTTTTTTAAGCTTTCTGCGTATCAGGAAAAGTTATTGAAATTTTATGAAGAAAATCCTACTTTTATTGTGCCCAAAGAGCGTGCACAAGAGGTTATTAACTTTGTAAAATCGGGTCTTAGAGACTTAAGTATTTCTCGTACCACCATTAGTTGGGGTGTGCCATTTCCCAATGATAATAAGCATGTGACCTATGTATGGGCTGATGCTTTAAATAATTATATTACCGCTATTGGCTGGGCGCAAAAAGACAAAGAAGCAGAATTTAATAAGTGGTGGCCTGCTGATGTGCATGTCATGGGCAAAGATATTGTCCGCTTCCATGCAATCTACTGGCCGGCGTTTTTGATGGCATCAGGCTTACCATTACCAAAGCATCTGTTAGTTCATGGATGGTTTAAAGTTGGTGCGCAAAAGATGTCTAAATCCTTTGGCAATGTTATTGATCCGATAGGACTTTATACTGCCTATGGCGCTGATCAAGTACGCTATTACTTAATGCGCCAAATGGCGATTACGCATGATGGCGAGTTTAGTGTTGATGATTTAGAACAAAAAATTTCATCCGATTTAGCTGACGATTTAGGAAACTTATTAAATCGCATGGTGACTCTTGCTCAAAAGTATCAGATCAGTACCATCGCGCCCGCATCATCGTGGTCAAAAGAATCCAAGGAGCTCTATCAAGAGCTGCTGGTTATGAATAATGAATGTCAGATTCATATGAATGAATTTATGTTTCATATGGCCTTAAATAAAGTATGGCGTTTCATTAATCAGATCAATGCCTATTTCCATGCACAAGAACCATGGAAGCTTGCAACAAAAGAACCTGATCGCTTTAAAGAAATTATTTCTGCAACAGCACATTCACTACACGCAGTTGCGCTGGTCTTATGGCCAGTAATGCCACAAAAAATGGAAATGCTGCTTGAAAGTTTGGGCGTTACGCGTAATCCAAATATCAATTCGCTGGATATCGTAAAACAAGAATGGAAGCAATCATATACACTTAAAAAAATTAATAACCTTTTTGAGAAACCAATGACTGAAACAACCATTGAAATTAAAAATACTGCAGTTCCTGCATCCGTAGTTGATGATTCAATAGCCATTGAAGATTTTGCCAAAGTTCATTTGACTGTTGGAACGATTGAGCAATGTGAAATTATTGAACAATCAGATAAGTTATATAAGTTGCAAGTTGATTTTGGAACACTTGGCAAGCGCCAAATCTTATCCGGCGTGCGTAAACATTTTTCTCCAGAAGAACTGATTGGCAAACAAGCAGTTTTTGTGACCAATTTAAAACCGCGCAAAATGATGGGCCTTGAATCACAAGGAATGTTGCTCACTGCTGAAAATGCGGATAAGAAGTTAAGTGTAGTTTCTCCAACAATTACAGTGCCTAATGGAACGCGATTAAAGTAATTTTAAGAGATGACTCCGCGTGCTCTTTGATCAGCTTTAATTTCTTCTAATCTTTTGTAACCATTATCGGTTACTTGTTTGATTCGAACTTGATAATCAACATAATCGTGTGTTTGTTGTTCAAGTAAGATTGCCATTTCTTCTAATCGATGTTCAGTTGCTAAAAGATCTTTTTTTGTTGCTTCAACTGTTTGTTTTTGAAAATTGGTAATTTTAGTCAACAATCGTACCGATGCATTAAGACGTTCCATTTCAGAATCTTTAGTTGCTACAACTTTATGGAGTTCAACGTTTCGTAATTCTAAATCTTGGATTCGTGCTATTAAACGTGCAACTTCTTGTTCATGGGTCTCACGTTGCGATTTAGTTTCAGGCGAAAGCTTTTCCCTTATGGCTAAAAGATCACTACTAATGCTTGGTAAACGAGGAGGCAAAAAGGTTTGCAAGACCGGTGGTTCATTTGCTATACAAAAATTACTGTAGACAATAAGTGTGAATATCATTTTTTTCATAACATATCCTTTAATTAATTTCTAAACATTAACCTACTACATTTTTGATGTCTCTATCTAGATAGAAATTAAAAGCGGTGCTAGACTAATTTAGTTGCATAAATTTAACCATTATTAGGAATAGATCATGAGTTCACATTCTCATCCAAAAAAATCTGGATTTTTTCATGAATTAAAACAGATTATTTTTATTCTTGCTGTTGT
Organism: uncultured Pseudomonadota bacterium; assembly: GCA_964429045.1. Lineage (GTDB taxonomy): Bacteria > Babelota > Babeliae > Babelales > Vermiphilaceae > BTUB01. Next base: position 1,934 of record CAYSAX010000023.1, on the reverse strand, counting down.
TTTTTTAATACGTACTTTTTTCTTTGGATTATATCAAGTGCCAACTGGATCGATGGAAACAACGATGTTAGTAGGCGAAAGATTTTTTGCGGATAAATTTACCTATTTATTCTCAAAGCCTAAGCATGGTCATATTATTTCCTTAAATAGTCCTTTGTTTCATTATTCCGATAATAAATTTAAAAGATTATTTGAAGAATATGTGTGGGGTCCTCAAAATCTAACCAAACGTGTTATTGGAATTCCCGGAGACTTAATTGAAGGAAAAATTGTAGATGGTAAACCGGTTATCTATCGCAATGGCCAAAAATTAGAAGAGCCTTATTTAAATAAATATCCATTGCTTTCAGTGTGGAAAAGAAATCCGCGCGAGTTGCAAAGATCTGCAGAGCGTGAAGGCCTTAACTTGATTTCTCAAAATAAATTAAGTCCTGCGCAATTTGAAGATTATTTGCGCAATAAAGTAATGCGCGAATGCTCATTAAAAACATATGACCCAGCAGTTTCATATGATCAGCAATCATTTTACAAAATACAAGAATCATTGATTTGTAAAGATACGCAAGGAAAGCAGATCCTCATTTATCCGGGCACATTAATTGAAGAGCCAAAATCAGGAAATGAAGCTCCTGCTGATAAAAACAGCTGGGATGGAACTGATGTATTCCGTGTGCAATTGGGTGAAAATCAATATTGGCTAATGGGTGATAATCGTAACAATAGCGGTGATAGCAGATTGTTTGGTCCTATTGATGGTAAATTAATTCACGGTAGAATTTTATTCCGTATTATTTCTTTAGACAGTGATGACGACTGGATGATTATCGATCTTATTAAACATCCGATTGATTTTTGGAAGCGTGTACGCTGGAACAGATTTCTTCAATGGGTTAGATAGCTAATAGTATCTTTTTAAGGAGTCTTGATTAGGAAAATGAGCTCATAATGGCTTTTGATTAAAAATGATGAAAAAGCCGTTGCAGAATACAAAATTTGTGGTACAGTATTATCCATATTTAGGAAAGAACGGAAAGTATGAATAGCATTCAAAGACAGATACGAAAAGCATTGGTTCTTATTGGTGTTATAGCCTTATTACCAGCTTGTTGGTCAGTTGATACGAAAGAAGCAAAAAAGGAAAGTCTCTACGTCCTAAACGTACTAGATAAAGAAGACTATAATGATTGCAGAATTGCTGGCTCAAAGAATGTTCCATTCAATGATGTTAAAGATTTTGCAAAAAATTTAGATAAAAATACTGAAATTGTAGTATACTGTGCTAACTACATGTGCTCTTCTAGTGGATCTGCAGCTAAACAACTTAAAGAGCTGGGTTTCCAGAATGTATGGGCATATGAAGGTGGTACCGCTGAGTGGTATCAATTGGGCTTAAAGGAAGGCGGCAAGTTTCCTGTTGAAGGACCTTGCAAGGTTAAATACCTTTCAGCACCAAATGATAAACCGGCTCACGATGAAAATATGACCGTACCGGTTATTTCGGCACAAGAATTACACGCTAAGATGGTTTCCCATGGCCTATTAGCAGCACAGGCACCGGTTCAGGAATAAGCTCCTCAACAAGCGGCGGCATAGCCAAGTGGTAAGGCATGGGACTGCAAATCCCTGACCCTCGGTTCGAATCCGAGTGCCGCCTCCACGATTGACATATGTGCCGAGATGGCGAAATTGGTAGACGCAAAGGACTTAAAATCCTTCGGGTGTAAACCCATGCCGGTTCGATTCCGGCCCTCGGTACCAGTCTACGTTACGTGCGTAACTACGTCTGGTTTCACCAGCACAAAATGTTTAAAAAAATTAAACATTGAAGTTGTGACATAGTAGACTGTCCGATCGAAGCGAAGCCTGAAGAAGCCCTTGGCGTAGACAGGCCGCGAAGACGGACTTAATTAAAAAGGTCTGATTTTTCATAAAAT
>CAYSAX010000022.1:0-12326 GCA_964429045.1 uncultured Pseudomonadota bacterium | reverse complement strand
AAACCATGAATGGCCCGAAATCAACGGCAAAGCTACCAAAATGTGGCATAATAGAACCGGAAACAAAAACAAAAGACAAAGGCAATAATAGTCCATCAAGAATATTATTCACCATATCTTTTGTGAGCACCCGCAAATCGCGCCACAATAACCATATAAACGCATTAATTGCGTACCAATTCTGCATATAATGTCTCTCTATTTTTTTTGTTCATCAATAATATGTAAAAATACATCTTCCAGCGAAGATTTATTAAACGATTTCTTAAGTTCATCCGGCGTATCAATGCGATATACCTGACCTTTATCTAAAATGCACACTCGATCTGAAAGCTCTTCTGCTTCATCAAGATAATGCGTCGTTAAAATAATGGTCACACCGCGAGCCTTGAGGCCCTTAATGAGCGCCCACAGCTCTCGCCTGATATGTGGATCCATCGCAACCGTTGGTTCATCAAGAAGTACCAGTTCAGGATTATGCATAAGTGCGCGCGCAATCAGTACTCGTTGCTTAGTGCCGCCAGAGAGTTGATCAATGTTAAAATCGGCATAGCGAGTTAGCTCCAGTTGATCCATTAATTTAGCTGCACGTTCTTGAATTACCGATTCGGGTAACAAAAAGTATCTACCTGCAAAGATCAAATTGTCTTTAACAGTAAGGTAAGTATCCAGGTTCTGCTTTTGAGGGCAAAATCCTAAAGAACGGCGATAGCCTATGATATTTTTATAAATCGATGTGCCCTTAAATCGAATATCACCTGAACTTGCCGGGTGAAGGGTGGCGATAATGGAAGATAGGGTGGTTTTACCCGCACCATTGACCCCCAAAAGAGCAAAAATTTCACCTTGATGAATAGTTAAAGAAACACCATTGAGGGCTTTAACGATACGATTTTGGTCTTTATAAATTTTAGAAACGTTATCGATAACAAGAAACTGCTGCATGAGATGAGCCTTTAAAAAAGAAGAATATCTGAATTAGAGTACTCATTTAGGGCGAAAAATGCAATTAAATAGCCTATTTTTGTGTCTCTAGGATAATAAAATGATGGGTTGGATCGGATTGAATAGAATAGTGTCCTGCTCTTTCAATAATATATCGATGGTTAACGGCTGGCTTTGTTTGTGTTGAGCTAATAGCGAGCGTTGCAGGAAAGTGCCATCTTTTATGTTCAATCGGCGTCTTAAGATCTTCTGGCTTTGGATCGGCGATTGTTTCATCATTAGGATTTAATCGTCCACCGATCATTTTCGTGGTGTGATCTTTTTTGTAGCGAATATTATAGGTTAGTTCATGTGCTACAAGATTCTTAAGAACAATAAGTTCTGAGGCTTTAGCTTCTGTCGGGGGTGTGGCGTTTTCCATTGCGGTTATTGATAAAGCAAGGAGCGCTGATCCAAAAAATAAAAGTGTACGCATATATTTCCTTAGTTAGTAATATTTCTTGTCGTAATAAATATCAATAAATTCAATAAATGTCATGTGTCTTTTGATAGCAAGATTTGCAGCTCGAACGCTTTTAACGTAATCTACTTTCTAAACACTATTTTTTCATAACCAAAGGTACTCATACCATGAAGCTTTCCCTCTCTTGGCTTTTTGATCATATCGATGCTGACTGGCGCTCTGTAGATGTTCCGGCGTTAGTAAGTTTGTTTAATAAAACAACAGCTGAGATTGAGGGGTTTGATAAGATATCTATCGATACTAAAAATCTAAGTGCTGCTAAAGTAAAATCAGTGAGTAGTTCAACGATTATTGTTGAATCCCTTGAATGGAAGCACACCATCGATATGCCGCTTCGTGAGGGTGTAGTTGCTCATCAAATTTATTTAATAGTGCGAAATAACTCTGAATATAAATGGGCACAATTATCCCATCTGGGATCTCATAAAGAAGGTTTATTGCCGGCATTTACTATGAGCGAACATGATGTGGCCGGTAATTGGAAAAAAACCATTGAGTCTGAAGATGTAATTTTACATCTTGATAATAAATCGATTAATCATCGTCCCGATATGTGGGGCCATCGCGGCGTTGCTCGTGAAGTGGCTGCGATGCTTAAACTGCCGTTTAAAGCAATTGATGGCATGCTTATCCTCCATCAAATAAAAGAATATGGTCTGAAAGAGACTGGCGGGAATGATCATTTTAAAGTACGCGTGGAAAATAGTCAGAGTTGTCGTAGTTTTGCGGGCCTCTATTTTGAAAAAATTAATACACCCGCGTGCACACCTTTTATAGCTACTCGTTTGGCAAAGGTTGATTCGCGTCCAATTAATTTGATTGTTGATGCAACTAATTATGTGATGCTCGATTTAAGCCAACCAATGCATGCGTTTGATGCTGCAAAGTTAAAACAAAACTTAATTTTGGTGCGTGATGCACAGAATAAAGAATCTATTAATGTTCGTGATGGAACAAAGGTTGAATTGACTTCAGATGATTTAGTGATCACGGATGGGGTTGCCCCGATTGCGCTCGCTGGAATTATGGGTGGAGTTGCCAGTGGCGTTCAAGCAACACAAACCGAATCGATTTTTCTTGAATCAGCTAACTTTGATCCGGCAACTATTAGAAAGACAGCAACACGGGTAAAAAAACGTACTGAATCATCAGCGCGTTTTGAAAAAGATTTAGATCCATCGCAAAACATAAGTGCGATTTATAGATTCTTAAAAATATTAGATGACGCAAAAGTTTCTTTTGTGGCACAAGATCCGATTATTTCAATCAAGCCATCGTATGTTACCAAACATATCACCATTAAACATTCATTTCTGGAACAGCAGTTGGGAGTTTCAATTGCTTCAGATTTTATCATTAATACTCTGCAAGTACTGGGCTTTACGGTTGAACACAAAGATGATAGTTATAAGATCGTAGTTCCTTCATATCGTGCAACCAAAGATATTAATATCAAGCAAGATATAGTTGAAGAGATTGGAAGATTCTATGGCTATGATCATATTGCAGAGATATTGCCATCAAAAGTCACTAAACCGTTTGATTTAACGGCAGTTAATCGTATGCGCCGCATTAAGCAACTTTTGGCATACGGATTAAAAATGCGCGAGTTGTATACTTATGCATTCTTTGATGAAGCATTTTTAAATACGATAAATTGGCAGCCGGGTAAAACATTGCAGGTGCAAGAAGCAGTATCGCAAAACTGGCAACGTTTAGTTACTACGTTAATGCCAAATCTTTTTAAAGCAGTTCAGATTCATGCGCAAGAGTATGATACGCTCAACTTCTTTGAGTGGGCAAAAATATGGCCAGAAGGAACTGCAGAAAGTGAACGCGCATGCTTAGCGGGAATATTTGTAGATCAAAAACAGCAAATTGATTTTTATGATGCAAAACAAAAACTGTGTGCATTGGCAAAGTTACTTAATATGCACTTTGATTGGATCAAAGCAGATGCAAGTACACTTGCGCCATGGTATTTGCCCTATCAAACGGCAACGCTCGTTTGTGATGGCGTTATCATTGGCACTGCGGGTAAAGTTGATCCTTCGTTCTTTGCAAAAATTGCATCCGTCGATGCGTTTATCTTTGAATTTGATGCAAAATTCTTGTCCACCCATAAACTTGCGATTAAACGTTTTGCCGCAGCATCAAAATATCCGGGTATCACCCGCGATGTGAGTATGCTGATTCCATTAACGGCAACGGTTAAAGATCTACGCCATGCCTTAAAAACGCTGGATTCTAAGATTATTGCCGTTGATTTAATGGATTTTTATCAAAAAGCAGAATGGCATGATCAAAAATCCCTTACGTTCCGCGTTTCTATGGTTGATACTACTGCTACCATGAGTTCAGCCCAAGCAGATGAGGTCATGAAAAAGGTGACCGATTACCTGCAAAAGCAGGGTGCAATAATTAGATAAAAATCCCTTATTAAAAGTATTTTTTGCCAATCTGAGCAAATCCTGGAGAAAGAATACTTTTATTTGTTATAATTACAGTTAGTAAATTATATTGGGATAAAAATGAAGCATATTTTATTGGTTTTTGTTTTATTTAATTCAACAATATTTGGTATGAGCTTACCCTGGAATAATATTGATCAAAGTCAGCAGTTAGGACAAAAATTATTAAAAAAAATACAAACACTTTATAACAAAAAAGAAGTTTCCCCTCAAGATCTTGCTGAAATTAAAGCTTTTATTTCTCAAGGAGCAAATATTAATAGTGTTGACATTGAGGGTCAAGCTTTATTGCATAATATTGCTGACTATGTAGCTTCAAATATAAGTGTTCAAATCGCAACGCTTTTGATTAACTATGGTGCCAACATTGATCTGCAAAGTATTAATCGCGGCGATACTCCGCTCATGCGTGCAGTAATTGCACACAACGTACCGTTAGTAAAATTATTAGCCAATGGCTTACACAAAGTAAAAGAAATTGAAGAATTAGGGATTAACGATAATTCTTATTTTGAACGTTTACCTGCAGATATGAGAAAAATGGCCTTGGAGTATTTAAAAGTTAAGGCTAATCCAAATATTAAAAACAAAGATGGTCGAACAGCTTTAGACATTGCACGACAAAATCTTAATCATATGCAGATAGATCCTGAATTTTTTAGAAATATAGACCTCAATCAACGTATTAGCGATTACCAAGAAATTATTAAAATCCTTGAACCGATTACCTTTGATGTACCTATAAATGCTGGACATCATTCATTACCAGTTCAAGCTCAAAAAAGTTGGTGGCAACGGTTATGGAGAAGATAATGAAGTTATATCCCCTAATTCTTCTGTTATTAAGTATGAGTTTAAGTGCAATGATTCCCCAAAGTAAATATGAAATGGGCAGAGATTTGGTTGATAGATTGGTAAAAATTCAAAAAGATATTGGTGAGGGTAAGGTTGCCTCACCACAAGATATCAGCATTGCGGTTATCCTGATTAATAAAGGGGCCGATATTAACTTACATGCACCAGACTTTTTTGATCCACGTAAACCAATGGTAGCTCCCGCATTATATCATGCAATTCGAATTAAGAATTTAGATATTTTAAAAGCGCTGGTGAACAATGGTGTTGATCTTAATGCTAAAATTCCGGATGCAAATGGTCAAGATTCTAGTCCCATTGTAGAATGGGCAAAGCTTAAAAAAACTGACGAACAAAATGCTCTTGAAATTACTAAATTTTTCATGGAACATGGAGCTGATCTTAATGCTCAAGATTCGTCCGGTCATACGATTCTTATGTATGCTGCCGGAAAAGGATTTCCTGAGATGGTCAAACTATTAATTGACGGATTGCCTTATCAAAAGCCTTTGGAAAAATACAAAGATATTAACGCACTGCGATCACAAAATGATAATTATTATCTACAGCTACTTCCCGAAGGAGTTTTACAGCAGGCGCTCACTTATTTAGTCAATAAAGCAGATCCAAATGTTAAAGATAAAAAAGGACTGACCGCTTTAGATCATGCGCAAAAAAATCTTAAAAATGTACCCGGCCATCAAAGCGATCGCTTACTCAAATTCTTAGAAGTCATCAAAATTCTTGAGCCAATAACTAACAAATAGTAAGTGTCTTGAGTCTTGGCGGCATTTGATAATGTTGATTTCTCTTGCATGATCTATAATCTGTATAGGAAGTACTTTTCAATTACTGTAGACAAAGAAATCAATGAACGTTAAAAAACTTTTTTCGTATGGATTTATAACAATCGTTATTATTATCCTGGATCGTATCACTAAATCTTGGGCGCTTGGTTTACCAGATGAATTAGTAATAAATAGATTTCTTTCATTTGGCCTCACCTTCAATCGCGGTATCAATTGGGGATTATTTAATTCCTCAGATCCAATGCAGTTCTGGATCATTAATGGCTTAATTGCAACCGTTATCTTTGCAATGGCGATTTACACCTGGTATTGCTCTAAACTGCATATTTCCATTGTGCCCAATGTTTTAATTTTATCAGGCGCTGTCTCAAATTATTATGATCGCATGATGCATGAAGGCGTTATTGATTTTATCGTACTTTCTGCAGGCAACTGGAGTTGGCCTGCATTTAATATTGCTGATGCGGCGATTGTGGTTGGCGTTGCACTGTTAGTTTATCAACAAATTAAGAATAACTAATGCACCAAGAACTATTTTCGACAATTAAAAATAATCTTTCTCGTTTGTATCAATTAAGTATTGATAAGGTGATTGCGCCACCTTTTTGCGCCTATTGCAAAAAGTTTTTAGCAAAGCGATCTGTGTTTTGCATGAACTGCCACGATATGATACAGCCGATTGTATCGATGCAATTGCAAATTACCAAATCTCAATCAATGACAATTTTGGCAATCGCTGATTATCAAGAACCATTAAAAACATTACTGCTCTCAAAATCTTGGAGTGACATCACTGCGTGCAAACAACTGGGAACTCTCATTTGGGAAATGACGTACTTTAAACATATGCCGTGCGACTATCTGATTCCCGTTCCGCTGCATTGGCTGCGGCATGCAAAGCGCGGATACAATCAAGCAGATGAGATTGCAAAAACGCTTGGCAAAGAACGCAATGTGCCGGTTGTTAATATTTTAACGCGTATTAAAAATACGCCATTTCAATCGGCGCTCGCACCCGAGCTGCGTGCATCTAACGTGAAACATGCATTTGCAATAAAAGCATCAACCAACACAGCATTGTTTGAAAGTAAACATGTAGTATTAGTTGATGATTTAATGACAACTGGATCAACGCTTATTTCTTGCGCAAAACAGCTACTGGCATTAAAGCCAGCATCGATTACGGCCGTTGTGGTGAGCCGGAAGGTATAGCCGTTTTCTTGCAACAATTTTTGTATTTTTTTGTTGAACCACATCCACATGTATCTTCAGGATTTTGTTCTAGTTTAGGAACTGCATCTACAGTGGCAGACGTTGATGCGCTTACTGCTGCAGGGGGCGTTACTACGGTGCTACTAGTTGGAGAACTGGACTCTGCTAATGCTTTTAATTTTGCAACCCGTTGTTTTTCTTCAGAAGCTTTAAACGCAGCTTCTGCTTCTTCTTTCATTTTTCTTTCTTCATCTTCGCGTCTTTTTTTATCCTGGGTCTCTTTAAGGATTGCGTCTGCTTTTTCGTCTACCAAACGTTTGCGCTTCTCTTCGGCTTGTCTTTTCTCTTCTAGTTGTTGCGCAACGCGTCGCTGAATTTCTTCTTCAAGTTTTTGCGCCTCAACGTTTTCTTTTTCTTTAAGAGCTTGTTGGCGTTTTAATTCTTCTTGTTCAGCTTCAGCTTTCTTTTTTAATGCTGCTTCTTCTGCAGCTTTTTTACGTAATTCTTCTTGCTTTAATTTCTCTGTTATTTGCTTGGGATCAACGGGTGTGTTACCAATTTTATCGTTTTTAACATGTGATAAGTAACCACCACAAAGAGCATCTGATACCTGCGTAAAAAGACATGAAGGCACCGTTGAATTGGCATTTTCTTCTTTAGGTCTACTCAATTTCATTACGACTGATCGCTTATCTTTTAATAAATAATAAGCCAGATTTGTAAGATATATCTTTTCTCTTTCAAGAACTTTTTTTACCAAAAGTCTTTGCCATTCCAGATCAGGATTTAAAGTAAATTCGGCATCTTTAGTATGGTCAGGATTTTGAGGATTAAAATATAACATACCATTACACATTTGTGCTGATTCAACCGTAGTTATATGGTCGACGGGAAAGAAATAGTGTTTAGAAATGTAATTGATTGTTGCCGCATATATTCCTGAAGGCCACCAACTATAACTTTTGGTTGCAAGTGTTTTTAAAGTTCCCGGTGTTACGGCTAATTCAGATTTTGCATTTTGTGGGGTTAAGATGAGAGATTTTGCTTGGGGGTCATCTTTTGTTTCAACATAATAACTTAAATCTTTTACAATACGTTTATGAATATTTCGTCGCCAATTATGAAGTCCTAATAAGATTGCATCATCACATTCCGAAAAAAAACCGGGCATTGCTCGTTTCGCTTCAAGTAATGTTTCTAAACTAGAATGATCAGGATTTTTTGATTCAGTAATTTCACGTAAGATATCATTTGCTACAATCATACGAGAGATGATTTTAGTTATAACTGTTTTTGCTTGATCATCAAGGTTAAGGGGACGATGCTCTTTAGCAGAGGGATCATAGAGCAAAGCATCATTGTAATATCTTCGGGCTTTATTATTAGTAGCATATCCAATCGGATCTGCCTTCTTTTTAAGCTTATTAAAGAGAGCAGTCATCCAGGTATTTTCTTCTTCACTGTCTGATTGATGATTCATCGATGAGGATCTCTGTGTGAGAGTACTTATTAAAAAGAGGCAAAATAGTATTTTAGCAATACGCATGAAATTCCTTTTTTGTGAATGTATGACTTTAATTTTGCTTGTCCAGTAGTCTAAGCAACTGTGTTTACTAAATCAAATTTTTTTATGCGCTAATTTGTATTCGAACCTGATCATCTTGATAGGAAGCTTATTTTACGGTATATCTAGAGGATATTGCAATTGTTTAACTTCACTATATTCAAAAGGGTTATGCTATGAAGAATTTTTCATCAAAAATGAGCATCGTGCTTGTTTTAAGTTCATTGGCTTTCTTGCCAAGCTGCGATTGGTTAAAAAGCAAATTAGGGTTAGTAAATCAAGATCAAACAGCAGCAGTTTCTACGGGTGCTGGTGATGAAGTTGTTGCAACTGCTGATGGTAAGCCACTTTTATATCGTTCTGAAGTAAACAATCAATTAAAAATGATTATTGAAATGAATCCTCAGATTGCACAGATTGAAGGTATTGAAGATCATTTGGCTAATTCTATGGCGATGCAAAAATTGATTTCACGCAAAGTGAATGATGAAGGTCTTAATAAAACTAAAGAATACTTGCAACAACAAGAAGCATTTACGCAAATGCTCAATGGCCGCACCTTTGCCGCTAAACACCAGCCGGTAGTTACTGAAGAAGAGAAGAAAGCATATTTTGAGAAGAATAAAGAAAATCTTCCTGAAGCTATGGTTTCTCGTGGTGGTGTACCGGTAGTGAGCGTATCATTTGCTAAAGAAGCTGATGCAAAAGCGTTCTTAGAGAAGGCTAAAGCAAAAGTTGGTCAACTTGAACAAGTAGCAAAAGATGCGAAGCTTACTGACAAGTTCCGTGATTATAAATTAGTTCATGCAAATAGCTACGGCATTGAACCGGTATTACGTGAAAAAGTTCTTGCGATCAAAAAATCTCCTGCAACCGAGTTAGTTAAGATTAATGATACCACCTATTATGTAGTGCATGTTGGGGCAAAAGAAGCGCCAAAATATCGTACTTATGAAGAAGTAAAGAGTGGAATCGAGCAACGCTTAGCGGGTGAAAAACAAAACGAATCACTTGAAAAAGCGCTTGAACAACTGAAAGCAGAATACAAATTCGAAATGAAAAAATCTGCTCCTGTTGCACAAGAGATTGAGAATGATCAGCAATTAGAAGTTGTGATGCCGGAAAAATCGGCTCAAGAAACTTCTCGTGCTCAAGCTCCTGCAAGAGCTGCCTAGTATCATTCTATAAGTTTCTGATATACTAGATTTAAAGGGGAATCAATTATGGTTCCCCTTTTTATTGAGCTATACGGTCAAAGGGAGCCATCATGCAAGCAATTAAAGCGTTACTCATCTATTTATTATTCAATAGTTTTTTGGTGTTAGCAGTTGATACCGCTCCTCCAACTAAGATTGTAACTCCTGTTTTTAGTCCGCCAAAAAAGATGGTTTTTGTAGATGGGATTAAGGCAGTATTTCGCGGTTCTGAAGGAACTGATCTTATTTTGGCTTCTGAACTTGAACGCCCAAAGCTTGATGGTTCAAAGTTAAGCCTGGAAGATGCTATTAATGATGTTGCATTTGGTCAAGAAGCGCGCAAATATAGATTATGGCCAAGCCCTGAAGAGGTTGATAAACAGCTACGGATGTTGGGCGAACAAAATCACAAAACACCAAAAGAGTTTGAAGATTTGATGGTTACGTTGGGTTACACACCGGCCGAAGGACGCAATGCATTTGCTCAAATGAATGCCGTTAACTCATTAATCAGTTTTAAAATCACCGGAAGTTTAGTGGTTCCTGAATCGGATGTGATTGCGTATTACAATGATCATCCAGAAGAAGAGCCTGCAGCATATCAACTGGAGTATTATGTGGTGCCCTTTGCTAAAACACAAAGCAAAGAGGATCAGTTATCTTATTTAGAAACTGCAGTACAAAAAAATGATCCTAAAAAAATCTTTAAATGGAATATGCCATTTTGGATTAATGAAAATGAGATCGCTGCTGACAAGCAGTTTATTTTAGATCTTGAAGTGGGCCAGATAAGTGAGCCCCATGAATCGATGTATGGATTTGAAATGTTTAGATTAGTCAGTAAACGGCCAGGACGATTGAAAACATTGGAAGAACGATATAATGATATTGCAAATACATTGCGCAAACCAAAATATGGCCAACTCTTATCGCAATTCCAGAAAGATCTTATTTCTAATGCTTCGATTATTTATTTTGATCTACCTTCATAAAAACTTTGTTTTTAAATGTAGGAATGGATCAAAATGTTATCTGGCAAGATTATTGTTACGCAAGCTGCTGCTTGATGGAAGTAACGGTAAGTTAACGTTTGCTGGGGTAATGTAACGAGGATCGCTACGACGCAACTCTAATAATATGTCTTGTCCATTGGTACTTCGATCAGAGAAATTTTCTGTTTCTGTGTTGATTTTTACATCGAGCATTGGCTGAGTTTGCAGCAATGTTGCGTCTGGGCGGGTAGTGTCTTCGTAGACCGGAAATTCGCGATACAAGACATTTTCAGTTGTTCTTTGGGTTGCACGCGGGGCATAACCGGTGAATTCATACCCAAAACTGAGGGTAGAAATAAGTGCTAATAATACGATGATTTTCTTCATAAAATACTCCCTTTAAAATACATACTCTTTCATTATCAAGTTTTATCAGATTTAATGTCTAAAAGTCAATAGTTTTTAGCATTAAAATGCCCTATTTAAAGGGGATAAAACCCTATTATTTACAGTCTGGATCATGCTAAACTGATATTAGTAAGGTATATGTTAAATCAATCTCTGATGGAGGATTTTATGAATAACAATAATAACTATAAAAAAGCAGGTCACGAATCTAATAAGGGCCAAAAACAAGGTTCACATGAACAAAATAAATCAAAGCATGGTCAAGGTCATCAAGAAGGTCAAATGCCAAGATCTGAGAAGGTTGGTAAACCGGGCTCAGAATCACGTTCTGAATCAAGAGGTTCAGAAAACGTGAATCATTCTTACCAAGAAGAAGAGTAATTAGGGGCCTTCGGGCCCCTCGTTTTTTAAGCTTTTATTGAAATTAATAAAGAATATTACAAGGAGTTATCATGATTATAGCGATTATCGTTGCATTAGTTTTATTATATTTTGTGTTTCGTTTTGTAAGCCGTTCACGAGCTTAAATTACTTTTAAAAAAAGGGTTGATCATGAGAGTTACCTTAAACAAAAAAGCATTTGAATTTGCCAAAGAGATGATCCGCCAAGGAAAATTTTCTGATAAACATGGTCGCGGTGATTTAAAAAAAGCAAAGCCTAGTCCAGCCCAAGAGGATGAATTTTTAAAAAATCATACGTGGGAAGAATACGGCAGATGGCATTTAGGTGCTCATTATGATCGCCCTGAAAATAAACGAGAGCGTTATGAATTCCCTATGGGAGATTATGAGTTAATTCATCGCTCTGATTTGTTGGATATTCAAAAGCGTACGCACGAGCACAATTTTGATGATATAGCCAATGCAGCCAAAGAGCTGGTTGAGTTAATCGACAAGAAAACGAATAAGTAAATATATGGGGAAATGGAGGATCTATGATTTCAAAGCCAATGAATAAAGCAAAAGGCCGTAATTCTAAAAAACATGGTAGAAATGCGCGTGTAGCTACCAAAAAAGGTTTAGTAAAACGTACTGCAAAGACGTTACAAGATTTGCCTAAGTCTGAAAGAGTTTGGCGTAAAAAATAGTTTTTTTATAAATTTTTTTCATTTTTAAATCGCCTCCGCGGTGAATGCGCCAATGGGCGTTGATCAAAAACGCCCCTTGGAACCCCCGTAGACCAATTTTCCATTGGATTCTATTGCGCTGGAATTTGCTTCTTCGCTTTCTACGAAAGCTGCAGCCGCTCGAACAGCCATCACAAAACGATCTTAATGTTTTATAAGAATTCTGAACGACTAGCCGCGTTCTACGCCTCGCAACCGGGCGACAAACGCGAGCTATGTCAAAC
>CAYSAX010000021.1:0-12336 GCA_964429045.1 uncultured Pseudomonadota bacterium | reverse complement strand
CTCGGGCAACATTGGGAACAGCTACGAATTTGGGTAACGGCGGCTCGGATCAAGATTCTGGATTGGATGGCAGCGGTTATGGTTTAACAATTACTGCTGGTGCGGGCGCCGCAGGCAAGAGTGGCGGAAACAATGCCGGAGGTGCTGGTGGAGGCGGTTCAGATGACGGATTTACGACTGGTGGTGGTGGAGGTGGAAGTGCCGGATCAAATGGCATTCAACCGCAAGGTTCAACACCGCCGGGTGGTAGCGCAAATCCTTCCGGAGGTAACGGAGGCGATGGCGGCGGTGGCGGTGGCGGCGGAGTGGTCACAACAAGTTTTACCAATAGTGTTGATGGAAAAGCAGGTAATGGCGGTTATGCCGGTGGTGGAGGCGGTGGAGCTGGTACCGGTGCGTATGATATAAATTATTCTGTACAAGGCGGAGCAGGAGGCCTTGGCGGAGGAGGAGGAGGCGGCGGAGTCGATCAATCAGGCACGACACCTGCGCAAGGTGGTAATTCTTTAGGCGGTGGCGGTGGCGCTGGTGGTGGATCATCCAATGGTTCAGTTGCACTGGGTGGAACTGATATAGGAAATCTTGGTGGCGGTGCTGGTGGAGCGGGAGCTGATAGCGTTGGCTCAGAATTTGGCGGCGGGGGAGGCGGTGGCGGAAGCGCGCTGGGCGGTGCAATATTTGTAGATAGTAATTTGAATTTTACATTGCAAGCATTCTCAGGAATTCCAACTACATTCAACACAACAAACAATACAACGCAAGCAGGAATTCATGGCACCGGTGGCCCGGGAGCTACTGATGGTCTGGATGGATCAGCATTAGGAAATAGTATTTTCTTGCGCACCGGTTCCTCTTTATCGCTTATTGCACAAGATGTTGGCGATCTTTTGACTCTTGGTGAACAAGTTGCATTTACTGATGATACCGTTTTTGGCATGGGTGGGACAAGCGTTTTTGTTCGTGGTAATGGAACGGTTGTTTACAATGGAATCACTGATTATCAAGGAACGATTACCATTAATAATGCGAATTTCAAAGTGAATGGATTGATCGATAATGCATCAATTTTCGTTTGTAGAAATAGTGGCTTTAGCGCGCAACGTGGCACACTAAGCGGAACGGGAACTATGACCGGAAATGTTTTTGCAAATTCCGGAGCAATCTGGCCTGATACGGGGCAAACGCTTACGCTGGGCAGTCTTTCACTTAATCCAGCAGAGCCTGATTTTGGTTCACTTGGAAGTTTGGTGCGCATTGCAATCGATGCGAATGGTACTTCATTAGTTGCAATTAATGGACCAGCATCATTAGCAGGAACGTTGCAGATTGATCTTGATCAAGATGCGCAGCAGGGAACATATACGGTTCTTACTTCATCGGGCATAATGGGTACTTTTGATTCTGTTACATTTACGGGAGCAACGCCGCATTATGCGCTTTCCTATTTACCGATTGATAATCCGACGTTTGTACAATTAGAGTTTTTAGGTTTTGGGCCCAATGCACCAACCGATCTGATCGGTTTTCAACAAGTAAATGATTTTGGTACCATCTATGAACTGTATAACACATTGCAATGGCAGCCAAGTAGTTCCCTTGATGTGCAAGGATATAAGATTTATCGGAACAACATTCTTATTGCAACCGTAAATGCTGCGACTACTTCATATCAAGATCATGATCAGCCGCGCGGCGTTGCAACAGTTTATGGTGTAGCAGCATTTGATGAAGCTGGCACCAGCGATCAAGCTACGGTTACGGTTGGTTAAGAAAAAGGAATTAACATGATAAAAAAAATAAGTGCTCTTGCAATTGCAGTCGCGTGCATTATGCCTTCGATCAATGCGCACAATTCTGATGTATGGCTTGAAATTAAACCAGGATATTTCTTCTTTTCGAATCACACACTGCGCAAGATCTACCATGGCGGATTTGAAATTCAAGGCAGTGTTACTTATCCCTTGTGTGGCATGATAGCTTTGTATAGCAGTATTGGATATTTGCATGTTAAAGGAAGATCTTTAGGAGACAATCAAAAAACATCTATTTCGCAAGTTCCTCTAGATCTGGGATTCAGAGCAATTTTTGATGTGCGATCTAACATACAAAGTTATTTAACTATCGGCCCGCGTTTTTTTTATTTCCATCAACGCAATGATTCAGCCTTTGTACCAAGGAATGTCCATCGTAATGGCTTTGGATTCTTTATTAATGGCGGCTGTAACTTTATTCACAATGATCGCTTTTTGCTAGGCATCTTTGGTGAATATGGATTCCAACAGAAATCATTTAGCTCGACTATCCCTAATGTCTTTGGAAGAAAGGATCTGCAAATCGGTGGATTCACCTTTGGCGCGAGTATAGGATTTGTGTTTTAAATAAATGCACTAGAAATAAAAAAGGCTCATTAGAAATAATGAGCCTTTTTTTTAATGTACAATCTGTTAGCTTAGTCGTGATTTTACTTTCTCAAGTAACTTAATCGCGGTATCACCATTTTTATTAACATGATGAGGATTAATTCCAGGAGTTTGTATAAGCTGTTCTACAATCTTTTGGCTATCTAAGCAAAGATTATATGACGCTCTGTTACCCTCAATATACGTATAAACTATGGATTGTAAAGCAGTTATAAGAGCTGTATTGCCATTGCTATTAGCATAGTTAATGTTAATTCCAGGAGTTTTTAAAAGAATTTGCACAAGATCAAGATTATGTTCTCGTATTGCTAGCATAAGAGCTGTATTTCCATGCTCATCGGAATGATTAACATTGGCACCTGCTTTTACAAGGTCTATTACAACATTGGCATGGCCTTTTCTTGCAGCTTGAATTAAAGCTTTATTGCGAGCATTTTTGTTAATACAAAGTTCGCATTTTTCTGAATTTACAAATAAACACTTTACATGACTTAGCATGCTCGATTTAGCGTCAACTGCTTTTACAAGCTCCCTTACCACATGTGCATGGCCTTTTCTTGCAGCTTGAATAAGAGCAGTACCAGAATCATCTATACTATTCCAACGATTTTCTTGATTAACATTAGCACCTGCTTTTACAAGCTCCCTTACCACGTCTGCATGGTCATTTTCTGCAGCTTTAATAAGAGGCGTGTCTCCCATGCTTGTTGATTGATTAACATTGGCACCTGCTTTTATAAGCTCTTTTACCACATCTACATGGCCTTGTGTTGCAGCTTCAATAAGAGCTGTGTACCCCAAGTCTGTTGATTGATTAACGTTGGCACCTGCTTTTATAAGCTCTATTACAACATTTGCATGGCCATTTTTTGCAGCTTGAATAAGAGCTGTACTATTCAATTTGCTTGTATAGATAACCCAATTGTTTATATCAACCTTTACACCTGCTTTTATAAGCTCCTTTACAATAGATAGATAACCTTTGCTGGCAGCATACTGTAGAAGCGTATAAAGATCTGCCCGATCCGTGCAACCGTCACCGCTACCATCAGACCCACGGACTATAATTTCTCCATTAACATTGGCCCCTAATCGTACGAGCGTTTGCACCTCGTCAGAAGAGCCTTCTTCTACCGCTATAATAAGAGCTCTATTTAATTCATTTTCCGACATTTTTGAATAATCTGTAGTGCCAGCCGCTTGAGCAAAACTAAGCATAACTAAAACTAATAATCCAACTTTTTTCATAATATTCCCTGTCTAGTAAATAATATATAAGTATAACTACTATCCAAAAATATTCAATAACCTGTCTGGTACATTAAATTGAGACTATTTAGGATTTATATTTTAATTTTTTATTATTCAGCCATGAGGCACGATAGCAAAAACGTGCACATGGGGATTACACAAAGAGGTATTTCAGCTTGAGCTGTTCCTGGATGCGCTTTTAAATCAGAGATCAATGCGGGTACAAAAGCAGCTAAAGAGACTGTTGCAGCGGTTGCGCATGCGATTCTATTTAAATGCCATTTGGTTTTGAGATTCTCTTTTGGACTGGCATTCACATTTATAGATGCGGTTGAAATTGCGCATACTAAAATTAAAATTATTTTTTTCATAGAAAATGTCCCTAGAATTGATAAAGAAAGCTAAAAAAAGATTTGAACTTTTCCCAAAGAGTTACTGGCTTTTTTTCTTCAGGAAAAAGATCGCGCATACTTTGTGCGATTTGCCCTTCAAGCCCTTCAGTCGCATCTAAATTGATGATAACCTCTTGGCCTGATCCCAGTTGTGCAGCAAGGGCGGCATCTTTGCACGCTTGATTATCAAAATTGCTTTCTGAGACAACATTCAAGGTTACTGTGATTAAAGATACTAAAATGATAGCTTTTAATTTCATGGTCTAAATTAATCCTAAAATTTTTATTATTTCGTTAAGCTATGTGATAATAAATACTAATCATTATCTTCTTCGTCCTCGTCATGATAATCTTTGGTGTTATCATCCCATTGAGTATAGCAACCTCTATTAATCTTCTTTCTTATGCTTTTTGCAGTTATTGGGTGATTCGATGTGTAGCTTGGACAGTTCTTGTCCATCACCATATTTCTTTCTTTAATCCATTTAATAACCTTGTCTCGGTTAATTCCTGCAAATACATTAGTTACTGTATCGTCTTTATAAAGTACGGCGTATGGATAACTTACGAACAATTTACTTCCCGTATATGTTGGATAAGCAGTGCCATTTTGAATAACGCGGCGGACTAAATTCTTTGTCATGTGGCGTTGTTTCATGTGTGCGATGCAAGAGTTTGCCCATTTGAGGGAAAGATTTGCTAGTTTAAATTCAGTAGCAGTTCCAGCTTCACCCTTGAGATCAACTATGAGGCGGAGTTTTTTTTGACATTCTTCTAACGTTTTATTTCGATATGCAGTTACGATTGTATCTTTATTTGCTACAACAACGGTTAGTTGTTCGGGCTTATAAATACATAGATGAATATCATCTGTTTCTTTGGAATAAACACCTTTGGCTAGTGCTGACAGTATTGAGATTTCTGTAATTTCTCTGGCTTCCATTTGGTCCTGTGCGTGACCACTAAAAGTAATGCCGCCAACAATCTTTTTATGATGTCTAGGTGGTTCTGGTGGGGTCATCCCGATGCAAGAAATGGATAAAAATAATAATAAAAAGAATTGTTTCATATAAGTCCTATAGATGGTTGTATTATTTGTTGCTGTTTCTTACTATCATCCAGAAGTATTTGTTCAAAATTAAACAATTATAGAAATTGTTCAACTAAAAAATTACCATAAATTAAGTTTAAATAACCTCCTCAAACAAAATATGAATGTACGGGCTTAACTCATCACAGTTCTTGTTTTGTAAAAGCTCAAGTATCGAAGTAGATCTAGTGTAGTAAGAAAGGCCGCTATATGCAGATAATAATGGACTACTATTTTCAGGTATTCGCGGATCTAAAAGTATGTCTCGAGCATGTCCTGACATTATACCTATAATTTTAGGTATAACATGAGGAGAAAACGATGTTGGTATGCCAATACCTTTTGGCATCAAAATTACAGGGCTGCCACTGCTACCTCCAAACGATAGTCCGCTTACTAAGGTTACATCGCTAGTTTTGATAGCAGAATTATTATACGGTTTACTAGATTCGTTAGCTATGTAAGCTATGCGAGCAATAGGTAATTGTCTCACCTCATCATACCATGTTTGTGGGTAACCAATAAAAGCGACTGGATCTAAGGGACAAGCATCAATTTTTAAATAATTTGAATCGGCAATAGTACTTTCTTGAGCGCTTACTGCTTGAAATTTAATATCATAGTTTTTTAATTTTGGAATACGTAAAATAGCGGCATCAGCTGTTTTATGTACTTTTCCTTCAAGGTAATTGAGATCAGCTGAAAAAATTGTGCGTGGTCGCTAAATGCTTCTGATTGCTTTTCATGTATTAATATTTCGATTTTTATAATTTTATATTCTTTGTATTTCGTGCCTCTGATGCCAGGAACCAGATTATGTTTGTTTGTAACTAAAATATCTTCATTGTATGAAGTCTTAATCCAAAAGCCAGTTCCTGTAATAGTTAGAGCATTGCCAATCTCATCAATTTGAAAAGTTACTTTAATTAAAGTAACTGAATGAAAAATTTCATTTTTTAATTTATTAGAACCCATAGTACACTTTGATGTAAAAAAAGAGGCACGCTATCAGCGTGTCTCTTTTAAATTATCTATTTTTTTTCTGCTTTTTTAACATTTCGTCATAACATCGATATGAATATTGAGCGTTAGAAGCGATCCTTTTAACACCTTCTTCTGACAAATTAAGTACTTGTGGGTTAAATTGGCAGTCAGCTAAAATAGCGGCAAGTGTTTTTTTCCCGCAAACTAGATGAGATGTTGTATCACATTTGTTCGACGAAATGCACTAGTAGAATGCGGAAAATGTATTAAAACATTTTTTTCCTTTTCTTTTGAATCAGCCATCGTTATTTTTAGTCCGTCTTCAAAATTATCAGCAATAGATTTTATATAATAACTACCTGATAAATTAGGTAACGGTTTCCAATGTGTCCATTGTTCATTCATTATTTTTTCCTATTTATTACCATAACGGAACTTAATCATCTCGCGGGTAACTTCATTAAAGCACAAACAACGTTGCTCAACCATGATGTCAGATGCTTTAATTTATTCTTGATACGGAGATTCAAATTCTTCTACAAATAAACCACTTTTTTCTATCTCTTTTTTAATATCATCCACAATAGCTTTGAAACTGCCAATATACATGTAATAATCATCGGCAAAATGAACAAACATTTTATCTTCAGATTCTAACTTGCACCATAGCGTTTCACGCAAAATTAGCCTTGCAGCATCGGAAACTTCACTTTGATCCAAGTTTTGATCAGAAAGAATTTTTTTGAATAATTTAATCATCGTTTCGGAACAATGCTTTTCTGGTGATAATGTTTTTAAAGGCTTTTCCAACCACAATACCTTAAGATGCGTTACTCTAAGATAATTCATAAAAAGATCAATTGTACCTACATAAGCATCTTCCATTTTTTTGTAATCTTCAAAAGTGAATAACTCACCTTTATATTGTGTTCCAATATCTGAAACAGATGTCCATTCATCTTTTAAATAAATGCCTGACTCATCGCGGTATTTAGGATTATATTTGGTAATTCTATAATTGAACATTTTTAGTTCCCAATTTTGGTAAGGTTACGAGAGAAGGTACCTAATCGAGATGTTTTGCTAAATAATTCTTCAACACTACTAGCCATTTTCCAAAATCCACCGTTATGGCGAGCTCGATCAGGAGTTATATACTTATTTCCTTGTTTAAAAACAGGTCGGCCTTTAGATTGATAATTCGTTTTTTCAAAGCCTAATTCTTTTGCTGCCTTTTCAGCCTCTTTATTGGTTATGAATTCGGTATCTTTTTTCTTATCCTTATCATTCTTATTTGGACCTTCTGGAGCTCCGCCACCATTATTATTTGTTTTAGGTGCTTGTGGAGTTTCATTAGGGGTATTTTTTGCAACCCAGCTTGGATGTCGTTGATCTGCAGGAAGATCCCTTTGAAGGGCATCCCAATCGAACACCATTCGTGGCGGTTGATTCAAATGCGATGATGCTTTATTTTGTGACGTAACCTTATGACCAACAAGGCCAAGCCCAAGAAAACTTAATCCAACTAAAGTAGGTTTTAAGATAGCCCATGTAAATACTGCGCCTTCGCCAATTCCCCAAAGAACAGTTCCTTCGATTACAAAATTATGGACCAGAATATTGTGATCAGTAATAAAATAGTTATGTTTTTGATCAACGGTTATACGAACAACATCTAAAGCTTCTTTAATTTCTTGTACATCTGTGATATTAGGATCAACAATTTTTCTAAGATCTAAGTTATTCTTTAAATCTGAAGCAGTCACCCACATATTCCATGATTCAACGTAAAACTTATGAGATGGAGAAACATGTACCGTCTGGTCATTAATCGTAATCTGTATGTGCTTTTTTACCTGTACTCTATCTGCATAGGTAACTTTACTGACCGTTTCTTTTTGACTTTTAAAGTCATAACAGGTGATAGAATCGCCAACCTTAAGCTCAGCCATCTTTCGATAACCGCTCTCTGTTTTTACCACCGTAGTGCCCAATAACCCTTCTTTAGGTCGTGTCAGCTTATTAACTACTTGTACTAGAGGATTACCTTTTGATTTTTCATACTCCTGCTTAGCACGTTCCGCGGTCGTCTGATCTATATGTTGGGACTTTGTAAATGCTACATAATCCTGAACAATTGATCGCACTTTGTTTTCTTTTTTGTCATGCGTCTGTTCATAAGTAATATCTTGATTACGTTGAGCATGTCCCATGGGAACAATAACTCTCGATAACAGTAAACATAATAAAGCTGTTTTATTTAGATTCATTATTAACCTTTACGGGCACTATTTGTATTGAACTTTTTTGCTTTTCTTCTTCAGTGTTAGGTAGGACAGCATATTTGCCTGACATAATTACCCCTGCCTTAGTTAGGGTTTGTAAAACACCAGCAGGTTTTTTATCGGGAAAGACGATTTTTTTAGATTCATTAACTGCTTTAATCCCCTTATCTAAAGATATAGGGGAATTTGGCTCATAATCTTTCATAAGTATTTGAAAGAGCATATTCCATTCAGTCATTAATAATTGAAATTCTTGGTTTTCTTTAAATTGTTTTTCGCTCAATGCTCTATTTTCTCTGTGTCTTCTTTCTTCATCAGTGGTGTGTTCTTTAAAATCCCATAGTTTATCATTTTCAAAGACCAAGTCTTTGTATGCTTGCTCCAAATGTTTTTTTGATAAAATTCGTTTGGATAGATCAGAATTATCCATTCCTGCGAAAATCATTGCACTATCAATAAGTTCTTCAATATCTCTCTGAGAAAAGTCGGTCATTTTCCTTGCAAGATCATCTATATATGCATCATTACAGCTTTCATCAATTTTGATTGTTTTGAGATGAAGTTGAAGGGCTTGTTTGCGTGCTTCATGCAATGGCTGATCTATGACAAAGGTCTTACCTTTAAAGCGGGACTGCAGCTGATGAGGCATCTTTTTGGTGACATTAGTAGTACCAATCAACAGAAAATTTTTCTTCTTCGTATACTTATCAAGACGTGTCCATAATTGCATTGCCGTATGTTTAGCATCGGAATGCTCAGAGGTATGGTCATCGGTAAGTGCATTTATTTCATCAAGTACCAAGACAGGTTCTTTAGGGTTTTTTGCCATTCTTTTAAAAAGATCTTTTACTTTCTCAGCAGCTTGATCTCTAAAATGACCCAGTAATGTTGGTGCATGTACCACTTCACAAGTCCTACCCAGTTTATGGGCTATTGCTTGCGCCAGAGTTGTTTTGCCAGAACCCGAAGGACCTGCTAATAAAAGAGTTTTAAATTTTGCGGCAGTGTTTGTACCTTGGAGCATTTCATTTACAATAGCTTTGAGTTTAAGAGGGGCTTGGCAAAAAGATTGTTCAAAGAGCTCAATATCTTCCTTTTTTAAAGAATAGGCATGTTCAAATTGAGCACGTTCTTTCTTTTTGAGTTTTTGATGTTTGCTTTTGTGAATTTTGGATTCGGATAATTGAATACGAGCAAGATGTGCTGCGTTCTGAGTTGCACTGGTGTAAGGAATAAGGAAAAAGAGAGCATAAAGAAATGCCAAACGATAATGTTTGTTCATAAGGGCCTAGCATTGAAAAAGGTTAGATGATGTTACTGCTTGTTGCTTGATTACAGACTCGTATGCAGAACACATACGAATAATCAACATAGATCAAAATATGGATATTGCAAGTATGTTCTATTACATATCTTGTGCTACCATTCAGATTCAGTAAGCTCTCTCATTTAAATTTCTATTATTGAATATTTATCTTAAGTAATCTTAAGGCTTAATTAATAAAAATGCTTTGATGACATAAATATGAAGGAATAGTATATGAAAAGCATAGGTGCAGTGTTACTCTGTTGTGCTTTAATGACAGTAAACATTATTTCAATGGATCATCCACAACGATTGAGCAACGAAGAGAGGAAAGTTTTAAAAGCCGCTTTAAATGAACGATATTGAGAAACAGCAACTTTTAGGATTATTTTTTTCGAACTTAAAACTATTTGATGGATCGCTCGATGTAGAGCTGCGAGGGCCATTTAATTTGATATCAAATTCGCCAGATCAAACAATCTGGCGGTACCTGGTTGACACGTTCAGGAATGGTCAAATAGAGATTACCATAAGCTTAAGCCACATACAATCGGTGTTAGCAAGTATTCACACTTTTATTTCTGTATAGTATGTTTCATGCTTCTGTGCCATTCCTTGTACTTCTGATTTAAACTATGATCTTTGTAAGCAATTGATCCAGTTTTTTCTAAAAAAAGCTGATTAAGATACTCAAAAATCTCCTTAAAAATTTTGTCAAAGGTATTCGAACATATAATAACAGGTTTATCTTTTATAAATTTTATAATTTTATTTTTGACTGAATTTAATGCTGTACCTCTATTATGTAATAAGTCCTGCCTGATTTTATTAATATCTCCCATAATATTGGACTTTAAATTAGCTTTATCCGAAAGCCCAAGAATAACCGCGATTTTTGCACGTATATCATTTTCCCAATGTTCATAAATCATAATTAAAATATAAGCCCTTACTTTTGCTCCGTTCAAACCATCTTCTTGATTTCTGATTATTATTTCACTCATCGTGGCATGATGTAAAATAATTGCGTCTGGATCTATAGGGTTACCTAGAGCAAAGGTCACACTCGGTATACCCATTTGGGCATTACTCTTTAATTGTTGTTGATATAATTTAAACCCATTAGTGGAATCTATGTATAGTCCGTATTGTTCATGTAATATTTCCAAAAACCTATCAGTTTCGATTTTAAGTAATTTTTCTTGTTCTTTTGATATCGTCATGTATTTGTCTCCAGTTAAGATGCTTAAAATGCAAAAACGACTATTAGTGTAGTATCCCGAATTTTAAAAACAACTAGGGCAAAACTTTTTCTTGCAATTATCAGCAGATAATTTATTATTTCTCGCAAATGTAATGAAAGCACCGTAACATCCAGGGTAGTCCAATGAAACGCATCAAACTCCTCCAAATGCAAAATATGCAGTATGAGCAATGGCTAGATCGCAATGATCAAAGTTATCTCACGCTATGCGTATAATCTAAAAGCACTAATTCCCCTTTACTGAGATTAATTTATATCGATAATGCTTGAAGAGCATTGAATCGAGAGTTTATCATGCTAAAAAGAAATAGAGTTGTTGCTCGTCCAAGAGCAATTGCTCCAAAGCCCGTTGAAATTATTTTGTCTGCGCAAGATCGTAGAAAGTTTGCAGACTTTATCATGCTTCTTAATACTGCTGAACGCAGTTCAGATCTAATTAAGAATGCTCGTAAGAAAGTAAAACAAAGTAAAATAAGAGATGGCCCGCAATCCAGCGGGCTCCTTTATATTCACGTGAAATTGTCACCTTATTCTTTCTTTTTAGATGTACTTCTTCTTAGTCTTAATTTAAAAATGTTATTAGCAATTAAGGCAAATTATGAAATATATATTATTAATTTGGTTACTATCATTAATAGTTTCCAATAACTATCCCATGGATTTACCTCCGAGCAAAAACCTTGATCCCTTACTTGCATTATCGAATAATGCATTCGACAAGAAGCTCCACGGCGAACCGCAGTTAATAAATGCTCAAGATGAACAAGGAAAAACTCTTTTAATAAAAGCTGTTGAGCAAGGCCAGCTTATCAAGGTTAAAAAATTATTAGGTCTAAACGCAGATGCTTTTGTCGTAGATAAATCAGGCAAAACGGCTTTAGATTATGTAAATGACAATGAAGATATAAAACTTGCACAATTATTTATACTAAAACGTATAGATGATGTAGCTAAATGGGATCGCAATTATTCATATGAAAAATATAAAAAAACAAAAAATATATTGTTTAATTTGTTTAAGGACTTTGATTTCGCAGATGATCTCTTCATTAAAATGATAATATCAGGAGATTTAGAATCTATAAAAAAAGAAATTTCAAAATCACCTACTCTTGTTGATGAAAAAAATAAAAAATACAATTTATTGTATATTATAGCCTCCAAATCTAATGATATTATTCTTAGATTTTTTTTAGAGTTGGGATTGCCAGTTCTAGATAGGCCTGAATTTCAGAACCTACCTGAAGGCAAAAAAAAGTTACTTTATGAATTTAGCTCACCACAATATAAGCAGAAAAAAGCTTTTTTTGATGCTATCGAAAGCGGAAATACTAAAGAATTTGC
>CAYSAX010000020.1:7337-12547 GCA_964429045.1 uncultured Pseudomonadota bacterium | reverse complement strand
TCCATTCCCGTTAAACTGACCGTCACACCTAGAGCCAAATAAGAAAGGTTATTCATACAGCTCTCCAATCAAAACATGTTATACTCATTATCAGTAAATACCTTTTACGAAACGAAGGCAAATGCAATATATCCACGTCAAACGCTTAGATGCGTTTCCTCGGCCACTCACGTATAAAGTCCCAGCCGGATGGGCGGATGATCTTATTGGAACAATTGTTAAAGTTCCACTCAAAGATCGGTTTTGCTCTGCGTATGTTTTTGCACAAGAACAAGAGTTAGCCCAGAAGCCTAGTTTTGCGATAAAAGAAGCACATTCGTGCGAATCTATGCCCAACGATCCTCATTATAAGAAATTTATTGAACAACTTTCCTATTACTATCAAGTCGATCGCCTTCATTTTATTAAAAGAATTCGAAATTTCGTAAGCCAAGATGCTGAAGAATCCCTGTCCTTTTCCAGCCAAGAAAAGGTGAATGCTAAAACAGTTCAGCTCACAGATGAACAAAATCATATCGTGCAAACATTGAGTCCTGCTTTACAAGAGCAAAAATTTAGACCCGCTTTGATTCACGGAGTTACCGGGTCCGGTAAAACCGAAATTTACAAAGAGCTTATTAAAAAGGGGTTTTTAGAAGGTAAGACAACCTTACTCCTTTTGCCAGAAGTAAGCTTAGCGCTGCGTTTTGAAAAAATTTTAAAAGCTGCCTTACCAGAATATCCTATTATCGGATTTCATTCGGGCACTAAAGCAAAAGAAAAACGGCAACTATGGCAATCCTTGCTTGAACATAAACCTATTTTAATTGTGGGAGTCCATATTCCAATTTTACTACCAATTGGAAACTTAGGTCTGATTATCATTGATGAAGAACATGAAGTAGGCTATCAAGAGAAGAAACATCCTAAGATCAACACCAAAGAAGCGGCGTTAATGCGCGCACAGCTTAATAAAATACCCATTATCTTAGGATCGGCTACTCCTTCAATTGCAACGCTGTACGCTGCTAAAACTAAAAACTGGGATTTCTTTAGCCTTCAAAAACGATTTGCAGGATCTTTTCCAACTATTTCAACAGTCCTACTTGATAACAAAGATCGTCGCTCTAATTTCTGGATAACTAAAGATCTTCAAAAAGCAATCACTGATCGGCTTACTAAAAAAGAACAGACAATTATCTTTTTAAATCGCCGGGGTTACAGCTTTTTTGTTCAGTGCAAAGATTGCAGCTTTGTCTTTGAATGTAAGTCATGCTCAGTGAGCCTGACCTTGCATAATAATAATGAGCTTACGTGTCATTATTGCGGATACTCTCAATCATTGCCTGAATCGTGCAGCGCATGTAAAACAAAAAATTTAATAAAAAAAGGGATTGGCACTCAACAAGTAGTGACTATTTTGCAACAATTATTTCCTTCTGCCAGAATTGGCAGGGCAGACTTGGATGTCAGCAGCAAGAAAAAAGAATGGCAAGCAACGATGGAAGCGTTTGATCAAGGAAGCATCGATATTTTAGTAGGCACACAAACGATTACTAAAGGATTTCACTTTCCGCGTGTTACGCTCGTGGGCATCTTATGGGCAGATTTGAACCTACATTTTCCGCTTTATAATGCTGGCGAGACAACCTTGCAACAACTTATACAAGTTGCAGGCCGCGCAGGCAGAGAAAGCAGCTCAAGTACCGTTATAGTGCAAACAATGATGAAACATCCAATTTTTGATTATTTAAATGAGATCGATTACTTAAAATATTACGATTATGAGTTGAATAATCGCACGATGGTAAAGTATCCACCCTTTATTCGGTTTGTGGAGATAGAGCTTAAACATAATGATGAATCTCTTATTGAAAATGAAGCAACACAAGTTATGAATCAGTTATTTGATACTGTTTTAAAAACCAAAAAAGAAATTACTATTTTAGGACCCGCAAAGCCGCCGGTATCTAAAATTAAAAACACTCATTCGAGAAAAATTTATTTAAAAAGCAGCTCTATTTCAGATTTGATAGAACTGTATCGTTCATTCAATAAAACCCAGTATAGAAGCCACATTTTCTTTACACCAAATCCTGGTAATTAATGCATCATCTGCATTGAAACATTTGTAGATTTTCATATAGTACAAATATACGATCTCGCTTAACTTTAAAGAAGAAAAAAAGGAAAAAATGGTAAAGAGCAAAACACTATTCTTTATTCTTTGCATGTATCATTTAAATCTTCTACCTCATGCAATAACCAATGGATTTGAAGGCTGGCGCCGACTTGGTGATAATATCTTAACGGTTTGCAAAACTAAATATTTTGCGCGCGAGTATAATTTACCCTATTATTTTTCTACATTCCCTTATTTTGATTCTTTTAATTATAGTACCGTTGAAAAGCCGCTAACTGACGATCTAAAGAATTCATTTAAAAAAATGATTTTTGTTTATTCAGCAAAAGACATTACTGAAAATATTTCAAGCCAAGAACCTATTTTATTTGTATGCGTGTATTTGTCCGCCACTCCTTCTATATATGAGTACATAAAAAATAATCCATCTTTTGAACAAGAAATTCATCATACATTTACTCCCTACGAATCAATCAAACAGGTATCTAAACCAGCTGACCAATTAACCATAGCGGTACATGTACGCAAGGGCGGTGGATTCGATTGGCCACTCGCTTCCAATCAAGAATTTTCTTTGGATTTACCTTTACTTAAAAATAATGAAATATTTCTCTATAAAAAAGATGTTGGCATGAGTTGTGAAGATATTTGGCCACTACGATGTTTGCCAGGCCTTGCTTTTATAACTGAAACCAAGTATTTAGCTTTCAAGAAAACACATTATGCCGATTACATTTGGGCAATTAAATTCCCACCTGATCAGTATTATATCGAGCAAATTAAAACTATGATTTCTCTCTTACAAGTAAAAACAGTTAAAATTCAACTGTTTACTGATGATCCTAATCCAGAAAATATTGTAATTCGTTATAAAAAGGCACTTGCAAATGTATCTGCCACCATAACATTTGATTATCGTAAATCTGACAACAGTCATGATAAAAATGTAATCCAAGATCTATTTGCCATGATCCAATGCGATGGCCTAATATCAGCAAGTTCATCATTTGCATTTACTGCTATGATATTAGGAAACCATAGCAGTATTATTTATCCTGAACATGCAATAACTATGCAAGATAAAGTAATCATCGATCGGATTAAAGTAATACAAGTTATCAATCCCAAAGATATTACAAAACGAAAAGTAAATTCTTCGGTTTACTCTATTACGGTATTATGATCTGGCTGCTGTTGTGGTAAAGGAAGTGGTCTTATGACATCATTTCTTACAAATTTTCCCGACATCGCCCCTCGAAATTGTTGCTTGATACCATATAATGCGACTCGTTGCGTGCTGATATTTGCATAATTTCCATCATAATCGGTGATATTCACCATATAAGTATGATCATCCATAAGTTTGATATTGGTTTCAATATCTTTAAATTTACTAAATTCAGAGTTAATAACAAAAAAGGCATTTGTGTTAGTTAATGCTATGAGTTTATATCCTTTTTCTTCTGCGATTCGATTAAGTGCTCCTACTGATGCACCCAACTTATTTGATTCTGAATACGGTGCATAAACATCCATAGTAACCGGAATAGTAGGGTTATATTCACAAATAATAAGACGTGGTCTAAGAGTTTTTAAGCTCTCAAAAATATAGTATTCGTTACCGTCAATATCTATTGACATAAGATCAATTGAATCTTCAACATTAAATGTTTTTAATAGATATTCAATTGAGTTATCTGCTTCAATCCCGACGTATGCTTGAATAGCAAGACATTGCACATCAGCACCATCCAAAGTATTTTTAAGCTCATCAAATTTTTTTTGATCTGATTCAATTAATACCGCACGCCATGATTTATCATTAATCCATAAATTGGCAGTATTGGATAAATGAATTCCATTCCATGCGCCAAACTCAACCGCAATTTTAGACTTTGTGCCCATCATTTCAAATATTTTTTGGACTATGCCGTCTTCTCCATATTGAGAATAAATATCAAAGCCATAGTCTGAAAGTCTCTTTTTATCGGGCAAGCTCTTAATAGAAATAGCACTAATTGCTAAAGCACAAAGAACAAATTTACTTTTTAATAAAGTAGTCATACGTATCTCCTTATTGAAAAAAACTATACATATACCTTAAAAAAAATTTATTTTTTTGAACAGAACAAAAAAAAGGCTCCTTTTTACAGGAGCCTTTTTTATTAGTTAAGTTTACTTATTTACGTATTTTATCAATAACTATTTTGAGATTGTTATATTTTATCTGCAGCTCTTCAAGCTCGGCCTGCTGCGCTTCGAATTGTTCTTGCTGATAAGCAATTTTAGTTTCATGTTTTTTTACAATATTGAGCATCGCAATAAATGATTTATCTAGTTGAAGATAATTTTCATATCTTCCAAAATGGTCTTTAACGAGTAAGTCGGGACAAAACTCTTTTGGATCTCCTGGAGTTCTTAGAACTGTTATATCCAATTCTTGATCTCCATTTCTCGTTTTTTCTTGCCCAATACTTAATTGAAGTATTTTTTGACTATTATCTTCATTAATCACTCTGCTCATATCATCAAGCCCTGTCCATTCACCTTCTAATGGACCCGGAGCAATGGCGCATGCAGGACAAGGACCAAACAGTACAGAACCATTCCCCACATTCCATGACAACATTGTTACTGGGTTAATACCTGGAGTTAAACCAAAGACGTTAAATGAAGTGCCAGGAGGATGTGCAATTAAAGCACCTATGTTTATTGAGCCCGGGGTAACTAATTTGCTGGAACCTATATTAATATTAGTTCCGGGTCCGACTGCAGCCTCACCAATAACAATGTTTCCACCAATAGGTGCAAGCGGTGTAGTTGCACCATTTCCTATAATAATATCACTTGGTAAGCCAACTTTGGCATTATTACCAATTGCAATCCCTTTTGCGGCAGTCGGCAAGGCACTTGATCCTGCACCGATTGCAATGGCAGAATCAGCAAAGCTCTTTGAACCAACTCCGATCGCGATAGCACTATCAAACCCCGTATGAGAATTGTAACCAACACTTACGGTATTATCGCCGAGCGAAGTTGAGTATGCTCCTATTTGTGTAGATCCAATGATTTGTGTTACTATTCCGGT
>CAYSAX010000020.1:0-7327 GCA_964429045.1 uncultured Pseudomonadota bacterium | reverse complement strand
AGGGGCATTGTTATTATAGTAACCTACTAATGTATTATATTCTCCTTTTACTACCGCAATACCACCGATAACTACGTTTGCATTACCATAACAGGTTGTTGAATCTCCGATCATCACGTTATCAATACCATCTCCATAAATAGGATCTGCTCCGCCTGCAAGATCTCCTTGTGGCGCAATTGCAACGTTCTTTTCTCCACGGACTGATATTAATTGACCAATACCAACTGAACGATATCCTACCGTACGAGCTCTATAACCAATAGCCACTGGGTCAATATCAACTCCATATGCGTTGTAACCAATTACTACTGCACCTTGTGCAATAAGTCCTAGTTCTACTGCTGGATTTGCATAAGCTTTGTAACCAATGACCACAAGATCACGAATATCAATATTGGCTTTAGCAGGATCCATCGCTAATGAACCAATGATTACACTACGCTGACCACTGACCGCAATATCATCACCCACTACAACGTTGTTATATCCTGATGTAATTTGTGATGCATAACCCATCATAGTATTTCTATTTGCGGGAATACCACCGAACTGTCCTAAGGTTGTTGAACAGCCAACAACCGTATTCATATAACCCGTAGGCAATGTTTGAACAGCACGATATCCCATTACGGTATTATAGTGACCGAATGGAGAACCAGGAACCCCAATGTTTGCATTCATTGCGTAGAAACCAACTGCTGTATTTCTTATTCCATAAATATTAGATTTGAGTGATTCTGTACCAACGCAGGTTGAAGCATCAGTTCTGGTAAATTCTAAGGTACGATATCCAACCGCTACGTTATCATTAAGGGTAGGTAGAGGAAGTATTTCACTTCCTGAAATAGAGTGATATCCAATAATCGTATTTCTTAAAGGCACTAATACTGCATCTAAAGCATTCGCTCCCATGACGCAGTTGTAATAACCACCAAAAGAAGAAGTTAAAGCGTCAAATCCAACCGCACAGTTCCAGTTTCCAAAGATGTTGTATACCATTGACTGGCAACCAACCGTGGTATTATAAAATCCAACCAGGTTATAAACGAGACTCTGTTGACCAACGGCAGTATTATACGTTCCTAAAGTATTATACAACATTGAATCTGCACCAACTGCAGTATTATAAGACGATTGGTTGGTATAAAGTGCATTGTTACCACATGCGGTATTTTCAAAGCCTAAAATGTTATTTTGCATTGAAGACGAACCGACCGCAGTATTGTTATAACCATACAAATTGTACAATTGTGACTGGTGACCGATTGCAGTATTATTATTGGATGGCGTTATAAAATATTGTAAGAAGCCTAATGGTGGTCCAGGAAATTCATATCCGAGATTATATTTTAATGATTCAAATCCAACTGCGGTACAGCGTAATCCCCATTTGTTGTTGGTTAAAGCATACGAACCACAGGCAGTATTTTCATCTCTTTGGTTATCATGAAGTGCTGCATATCCAACAGCGGTAGTATCATTAACATCCAGTGCTTCAAAAGACGTTTGTGATCCGCAGGCAGTATTTCTATCACTGCCACTTAAATTGAGCAATGCTTGAGCACCTATTGCAGTATCATCATTACCCCGAACATTATTCTGTAACGGTTGGCAACCAAGTGCTGTATCTCTAACACCTACTTGGTTATTTTGCATAGCACTTTCACCAACAGCAGTATTTGAATACCCGTTTGCAATCGGATTAGTATTATCACCCACTGATAAGTTACAGTTTGCTATGTTGGTTGCGACTACCGAACTTCCGTTAATAGAAAAATATGAGTTAGTGCTAATGACACCTTCAACGTTAAGAGCGCCACAGATATTTACATCTTTGGCAATTCCTACGCCACCATCTACTACTAAAGCGCCACCATTACATGCACCGCTATTGGTAGTATCAAAAATATGAACTTTCCCGCAAATATTAACATTTTTGCCAAAACCTGCACCACCATCAACAACTAATGCACCCTCGGTACATTTAGTACTCTCGGTTAGATTTTCAAGATGGGTAAGTCCACAAATATTTGTATTATTTCCAACACCCAAGGCGCCGTCAATAATTACTGCACCATCAGTACACGTGGTACTGGTAGTATCATTAAATACATGTAATTTTCCACAGACGTTCAGATTTCCACCAATCGCTTGTCCGCCCGCAATTACTGATGCTCCGTTGGTACAATCAGTACTTTCTGTAGTAGAATTAACCGCTAAATCACCGCAAACATTAAGATTGAGACCAATGCCAACTCCACCCTCAACGACTAATGCTCCATGGGCACAATCAATACTTTGGCTGCGATTAGAAATACGTTCTTTACCGCAAACATTTAAATCGCCCCCAACACCAGCACCACCTTTAACAGTCAGCGCTCCACTGCCGCAATCGGAACTTTCTGCAAGACTGTTAATGGTAACTTTTCCATCAAAATTTCCACTACCATTTCCGGATTCCTCAGTGCGACCAAAACAAGATGGCTTTGTGCAAGGGCTATTTATAGATGTATTAAGGGATGCAGCAGGACAACAAGTTGAAGTTGCACAACACGAAGAGGTTAATAATGGTAATGGCAATGCACGTTCAATTAAAGTTATTTCGACCTCATTAAGATCGTTTTTAATTTTTTGTGAATATTGTTTGATGAGATCCGCTTCGGCAACATCCTTACTAAGATTTAAGCTAAAGCTATATTGATTTAATTCTTGCAAACCAGATTGGATAATGTCCTTTTCAACAAGCGTTTGACCCTTTTCAATACAATCACATAAATAGGCAAATTGTGGAACTTCGGCCAAATTTGAAATATTATTTTTTAAAAAAGTAATCCGTTTTACCACTTTACGTGGAATATCAATTGCCGGAATTCTGGTTACACTACCATCGGTAGCAACTGAAGTTGCTAAACCACTACTTGATATTAATAGAAATGTTAATATCAAGAAATGCTTAAGTGAGGCACATTTCTTCATTACGATTGTCCTTTTTTTATTTTTTCTTCTTAAAAATCTCTCACCTTAAAATAAAAAAAAAAAAAAATCTAAGTCAACGATAAGAATTTTTTTAGTATTCTTGCTTTTTAGCGTTATTTTAAGTAACACTCGATTGGAAAGCAAATAGAGTAAAAAAAAACGAAAGGAGTCCTGTGAAGATTTTTAATTTTTATATTGTTTTATTGCTATTTTTGTCAATAATTCACCCAATCCATGCTAAAAACACGGATAATAAATTAAGATTTGAAGGAATACCACAAGCAGTTGTTACGCGTGCGTGCCCGGGAAGCTCTTGCACACCACTAGGATGTCCAACCCCCATAAGCGGGACCGGTTCAATATGTCCTACCCAAAACTGCGCACAATTCTGTTGCGTAAACGTTTCTCAATCAACCACCACCTCAACTATTAGTGCTTCATGTTTAACCGATACGGGTAACTTAACCGTTGGCGGAAGCGCTCTTATTCAAGGGGATCTTGTTGTCGAAGGCACCAGCGACCTTAAAGGCGATGTTTGCGCAGAAAGTAATCTTACGGTGGGAATTAATGCTACCATTGGTGGAAATGTAGATATCGGCGGTAGTCTTTTAGTTAATAATGGCGCAATTATTAATAATGGGCTTGTTGTTAATGGCGATGAATCAATTAGCGGAAGCCTCGCGGTAACCGGCAGTGAAACTATTGGTCAAACACTTTTAGTTAACGGTGCAGCAACTGTTGGCGGATTACTAACCGCTAATGGCGGCTTAAATGTTTTTGGCGGCGAAACAATAAACTCCGGTGGCTTAACAATTTTAAGCGGTGGAGCAAATATCACTGGCGATGTTATTGTTACCGGTAATGAAACGGTTGATAATCTTGATGTTCTTGGTGATTTAACCGTAAATGACAACGCATTCTTTAATGGATGCAACACAACCGTGAACGGTCTTTTAACTGCCAACGGTCCGGTAATTATGAATGCAGGTTTAACAATCGCATCCGGAGATGAAGTTATATCAACAGGCGACCTTACTTTAAATAATGGAAATCTTAGTGTTGGTGGGTTCTCAACTTTCGCCGGCCCTGTACTTGCATTAGGTGGCGCGGTTATTAACAATGGATTAACCGTTTTTGGCGGCGAAACAATTGCGACCGGTGATTTACTGGTAGCTAACTGTAGCAACGTTTCAATCGGTGGTAATTTAAGTGTTACCGGTTCTATTAGTAGTCCATCTGCCGCAACATTAGGCAGCTTAACTATTACCAGCACAGCTAATAGCACTAGCCCTTCAACGGGAGCTTTAGTTGTAGCAGGCGGCGTTGGAATCGGACAAGATATTTGGATCGGTGGCGCAGAATTTTTTGATAATGTTCGCTTACAAGGTGGTACACCAAGTCCATTCAATTATTACGAAGAAACATGTCATTCAATGTTCTTTACTACTAATCCACCAGCTGGAGCAACTGGGTTTGTATCACTTGCTATTGTCAGAGTTGGTAAAATTGTAAACTTGCTCGTTCCTTCAATTACTATGAATGCACCTTCTACCGGCGTTATTGTAACACTAGCTGGTTTTGAATTACCATTACGCTTTAGACCGTTCTGTATTGTTCGCGGCGCTTCATCCACCATTGTTTATAATCCGGGACCAGGACTCGTAGGTCAATTAGGCGAATTTGAAGTAAACCCGCTTGGACAAATTATATTTGGATTACCACAACCATTACTCGGACCTGGCCCTATTCCTTCACCTGCAGCGCCCGTACAAGTTGACGTTAATACAATTACTTATAACGTTCTTGGTTGTCCTTCTCCATGTGTTCCACCTGCTCCACCAGCTGTTGGATAAAAAAAGGGAATTACATGAAAACAATTAAATATTTTATTGTACTCAGCATACTACTGCATACATTCGGTGCATTTGGACAAAAAGTAAATGGTCCCATCAGTAGAGCGTGTCCCTTATGTCCCGATTTTTCCTGCCCAACAGGACCAACCGGCGGTACGGGAAGCACTGGTTTTACAGGATTCACTGGTCCTTGCACTCCAGGCTCTGCAGCACCTTTTTGTTGTTTAGATGTGGTGAATAACATTACTGTTCAAGGATCTTTACGAGCTGAATGTGTTACAATTACCAATCAATTTAGCGTAAGCGGAAACGCAGATATCAAAGAAAATTTGATTGTTGAAGAGCTTACCGACTTTGTGGACGATGTCTGCATGGAAAGAAATCTGAACGTTCTAGGGAATGTTTCGGTTTCAGGAGATGTGGGTGCATTTGGTAAACTCACCGTTGGAGATGGCGCGGTAATAAATGGGTTTACTGGTCCTGGTCCAACTGGTCTTACCGGTCCTGCCTTACAGGTAATTGGTAATGAAGTAGTAAATGGTAACTTAAGCGTCGGCCTCAGCGAAACGATCGGTCAAAATCTTACGGTTGGATGCGCGGCAACGGTACAAGGCTTATTGACAGCAAGCGGTGCATTATTGGTTAACAATGGATCTACCATTTTTAATGGTGGGCTTACCGTGGTTGATGGTGGTGCAATGATTAATAATAATCTTTGCATTAACGGAGATGAAACCGTATCTGGTAATGTTACTGCTAATGAATTAACTGTTGATGGTAATGCTACCTTTAACAACTTCACTATCGGTCCAAGCGGAACTCTCATTACTAATAACGGTGTCGTATTTAATGCCGGCTTAACAATTGCTGCTGGTGATGAAATTATCAGATCAGGCAATCTTACTATTAGTGAAGGCGACTTATCTGTTGCAGGAACCTCTACATTTGTAAGTAGAATTACTGCTAATGGTGGCGCAACAATTAGTGGTGGCTTAACTGTTAATGGTGGCCAAAGAAATGCAGTGGGCGACCTAGATGTAAGCGCTGGTAATGGTGTATTCACCGGAGACTTAAGAGTAGAAGGCACCATTAATGGTGGAACTGGAACACTCTTTAGTCTTACCTTGACTGATACTACTAATAGTCTAAGTCCAAGCTCAGGAACTTTGGTGGTTACTGGTGGCGCTGGAGTTGCAAAAGATATTTGGATTGGTGACAGCCTCTACTTACCAAATATTACCTTCGGTCCTGCTGCTCCGGGAGTTACCGGACCAATGACCATCGGCGTACCAACTGCACTTAATTATTATGAAGAAACATGCTTCTCAACGCCATTCATTTGGGGTGGATTAACCGTAAACCCACCTGAAAGTGTCCTCATTAAAGCTGTAAGGCTCGGAAATTTGGTGAATCTATTAATTCCACCAATTCAGTATACAAATCCCGGAGTTCACATTGACGTAGTAACTTCAACACGTGCACTTCCGGTACGCTTTAGACCATTTACCACGATTAGAGGCGCTTCATCAACAATAATATATAATGATATTACAGGGTTAACCCCCGCTGAAGTACTTGCAGGTGAAACAAATGCAACAGGAGTATTGGGTGAATATGATGTTTCTCCAGGAGGAATAATAACCTTTGGTTTACCTGGTGCTGCACTCGGACCTCAGAGAATTACTTCTGGAAACTTCGTACAAGTTGACGCAAATACCATTACTTACAATATTGATGGTTGCATTGCATCAAGTTCTTCATGTTTCACTGCAGCAATATAAAAACATTTCTTTAAAAAAAGGCATATCAAAACTGATATGCCTTTTTTTTTGATTATTTTTCTGAAATAAAAAAGTATTTACGATAATGAGCCAACTCTTTAATGGAACCTCGTACATCTTCCAATGCACGATGATTATCCGGCTTTTCGAATTTTATAAAGGGGCTATTAGGATACCAACGCACTGCCAGTTCTTTAATTGAACTAACATCAATAATACGATAATGCATATATTCAACAATACGTGGCATACTTTTTCTCAAAAATGCACGATCTTGCCATACCGAGTTGCCACATAAAACAGCGTCGCGCGGAGGGCAATGTTGTTTAATAAAATCGAGTGTTTCTTCCTGGGCTACAGCAACTGTCATTGAAGATTTTTGAACAGCATCAATAAGGCCAGTTTTAGTATGTTGATTTCTTACCCAATCATCCATCAAATCGAGCGCACTTTGAGACTGATGAATAATAAGAGCTGGCCCTTCAGCAATAATATTGAGTTGATTA
The DNA here is from genome assembly GCA_964429045.1 of uncultured Pseudomonadota bacterium. Classification (GTDB taxonomy): domain Bacteria; phylum Babelota; class Babeliae; order Babelales; family Vermiphilaceae; genus BTUB01. Next base: position 208 of record CAYSAX010000020.1, on the reverse strand, counting down.
TCAGTGATAATGGTCGCAATTTCTAATATAACATCAACATCACTATTAAGTCCCGTCATCTCTAGATCAAGCCAAACTAAGCGTTCTCTTTTATTCATAAGCTCCTATCATTTGTTTTAAACATTTAAACAATTATATAACTGTATTGTTAATAAACAATTATTAATTTTAAGTTTTGCGATAATCAACACTATTAAAAAAAACTCAT
>CAYSAX010000019.1:0-13342 GCA_964429045.1 uncultured Pseudomonadota bacterium | reverse complement strand
ATGACAATAAGCCCTCGCTTGTTTTACAAAAAATATTAGAGCATGAGAACATTGATCCTCGTTTATCACTCAACGATATTATTGTTGCTACTCAACAATCTTGGCTGCGCCCAATCGATAGTGAGCGCTGGCATTTGCACGAAAGTAAAGATGAAATTGAACAAGAAAAATTTAAAAAACTTTTTACAAAAGCCGGTATAATTGATGCTATTGCTCCGACTCAAAAAAAATATGATTATGTACTTTTTATGGGCGGTGACATCCATGGCATGCAAGAGCGTTTAGATTTTTTGACGCAATTAGTTAAAAATGGACTTGATACAAAACAACTTGTTCTCATTACTGCAGAGCGCCCACTTGATGCTGATCATGAATTAACACGATTAAAAGATAAACAATTTAACACTGAATATGATTTATTACAATTTCAATATAAACAATCAAAGCTTTCTTCATTATGGTCTATACAGCCGATATACATTAACACTCCTAACAAAATCATAAATGGCAAAATATACCGCGCCACAACTCCCGATGGATTTATCGAATGGCTTAAAGTAAATCCTAAGCCCGGCAGCGCGTTAATTATAAGTAGCCAACCACTTATTGGGTACCAAAATGCAGTTGCTCTCTCATTATTGCCTGCCTTTGAGATTGAATCAGTCGGGCCTGAATCATCTACAGCAGTAACCACACCTGAATATTTTGATACTCTTGCACGCTGGTTATATCAAGAAGGTAAGCTCAGAGAAATTATCTAATTTTTCTTGAGGAGTATCGTATGAAAAAGTTCATTATGATTTTTTCAGCGATCATTGTACCGATACCATTAAATGCATTTCCGTTTCAAACAGAATTGCACATGCTTATAAAACGGTATTTACACTCGTCACAGCAAGTTCCAGTAACGAATAGAGATACTCAAACCTACATAGACGAACATAAAAAAGAGCTTTTGAGCTATTTTGCGGCTCATTTTAATCCTGTTGAACCACTACCGCCGGTTTATTGTGTCAATCCAGCGATTTTTGATATTGCAAAATCTCATTCTAATAAAGATCTATTTGAACAAGCACTTTCCATCTATGCTTTTATCCCCAAAATACGCTGAATACAACAAATTCTAATCTTTTTCATGTTTGTTGTACTGCAGGAACTAACAAATTTTTAAAACGATTATTGAATTATTACAAAGAGCATCGCATTAATTATAGACCGTTAATGAATGCAAAAAATAGCAACGGAATGACCCCCTTAGGGCTAGCAACGCAATTTTCAAGAACTAAATGTGTATCTTTGTTATTAAGTCACGGAGCCAGTCCTGCTGCACAACCCGGATCTTTAATGCATTACGCTGCCTCTGCCAATAAGCGCGGGGAAACCAAACGCAATGCAGTGATTCAACTATTATGTGATCATGATGAGCTATTAGTTACTGCAACTAACGCTCATCACATTGCAGCTGAAACTCTCGCACATATTTATAAATTTGAGTCAACAGAACAGGTTATTAAAGAAAAAAAGCTATCAGTGTTGTTTGAACAATTAAATCAAGAAAAAGACTTGTACTTAAATTGTCTTCCCGTGGATATTTTTTACGCCACACTTACACTTGCATTTGCTTCACAACCTATTGCATCTCCTGCAAGCGTTCAATCTCTTCCCGTTGTTTCACAATAAGTATCGTAGGATATTTTTCAATCTCCAAATCAACCATCAAAAAGGGAAACTGATCGCCATTAATAATCACTATCTTTTGATCTGTGTATTTTTGTTGTAAGGCACTAATGAGGTTTTGATGAGGCTGCATTTGATAACAATATACAATAACCGAATCTGTGCAATTAAACACTTCAGACTCAAATGCAATTTTAGCAGGACTAAAATTATTAATTAAATAATCCAACTGTTCTTGATTAGGATTTTCAAGAATTTTCGTCAGAGAATTAGATCGCAATAATTCTCTGACAATTTTGACCGAGTCTGCAAAATCAATGACCGTATTAGTTTCAATTTCTCGAGCACATGAAGGCAATAATAAAATCAGCAACAGAGGAATTAACCACATCGATTATTTGATTTTAAAAATGCGATGTTTGCCAACCTTAATAACCATTCCTGATTGTGGTTTAATCATCGCTTTAAAATCTGAGATTACTGCATTATCAACATGAATCGATCCGGATTCTATCAAGCGTTTTGCTTCTGAAGAACTACCAATCGCTTTTAACTCTTTAAGTAAATCAACAATCCAGATCTCTTTGGTAAGATCGAGAGAAACTTCATCGGCCTGAGAATAATCTTTTTTCTGGAATAAAGATTCAAATTGTTTTTGCGCATGTTCCGCTTCAGCCGGAGACCAAAAACGCGCAACAATATCACGCGCCATCTTCTTCTTTAAATCCATTGGGTGAATTTTAGCGGATGCGATCTCATCTTTTGCTTTTTTAATATCAGCATCAGACATGTATAAAAGCACGTGATAATAATGCCACATTAATTCATCAGAGATAGACATTAATTTGCCATACGCTTGATCTGCTGGCTCAGTAAGACCTATAGCATTACCTAATGATTTAGACATTTTAGGACCGCCATCAAGGCCTTCAAGAAGCGGCGTTGTGACTACTACTTGCGGAGATTGATTATAATGCTCTTGCAAGTAACGGCCCATGAGCAAATTAAAGGTTTGATCATTACCACCAAGTTCAATATCAGCAGTTAATGCTACTGAATCATAGCCTTGAAATAATGGATAGAGCAGTTCATGAAACCCAATCGATTGGTTTTGCTCCATGCGCTTTGCAAAATCTTCGCGTTCAATTAAGCGTGCCAGTGTTACTTGGCCGCAGAGCTTAACCATGTCTTTGATAGTAAGCGCATTGAGCCATTCTGAATTATAAACAACGGTTAATTTTTTTGGATCAAGAATTTTAGTTACTTGATCAAAGTAAGTACGGGTATTTTTTTCAATCTCTTGTTCAGTAAGTGGCGGGCGTGTTTTTGATTTACCCGTTGGATCGCCAATGCGGGCGGTGAAATCACCGATTAAAAAAATTACATTATGCCCTAAATCTTGCAATTGACGCATTTTAGCAAGAACTACCGCATGTCCTAAATGTAAATCAGGAGCTGTAGGATCCATACCTAATTTTATGCGCAGCGGCACACCTTTTTCCAATTTTTTTATTAATTCCGCTTCGGGGATCACGGCAGTGGTGCTCGACTTTATAATCTCTAATTGTTTTTTAACATCTATCATTTTTAACCAATGTAATGTGTTAAGAGCGCAAGTTTTTCGTCTAATGCAAGAGGAGGATTTGAATATAATTTTAATGTACCAACACATTTAATTAATGTTGGGTTTCTTGTCATCAGAGCAGCTTTATAAATATTTCGATTAATAACAATGATCGGATTTGTCTCATCCCAATTATTATTAAATTTTTGCAATTCAAGCAGCTGGAAATAATATTTTTCTGCTTCTGTTAATTGCATGCCCGGAGTTATTTTAAAAGAGTTCAAAAACTCTTGATGAGTGGTATCTTGCGCAGCATCCCATAAAATAGTACTCAAATCATCATACGATAAAAACCACCAATTCTTTTTTGCATAATGCTGAATAGAAAACCCTCGTTCTACAATATTATAATTTTCAAGCTGGGGATTCATATAAAATTCGATTGCAGAATTAATAAAAGCCAAATTAATTGGACTTACATTAAAAGAGAATACGTTGGGTATTGCCAACACTAAACTCCATAATAGAACAACTTTCAATGTATTCATAATTTATGACTGCACGGCTTGATTTTTTAATTCTTGTTTTAATTGCTCAATTCTTTGCAATAAAGGGATATGTGTTTCACCTTTAGGATACAATGGTAATCGTAATGCAAATATAATTTCTACATTATCTTTCGACATCCAAGCATTTTTATAAATTTGACGATTGCCTTTAATCTCTTCATGAGAACCATCTAAATCTGCATTAGTATGAAACTGATGCAATGCTTGCACTGCTAAAGAAAATTGTCCATCTAAATTGAGTGAATGGCCTTTTTTAAGAAGATTTTCTATAGCCGGTAAGGTTCTTTTCTTATCATCGTATAGATCTGCAACTTTTTTTCGTGCATTTTCTAAGTGTCCAGGAACATCTTTGAACTTCAGATCAAACGTGTATTTTGAGCCTTTTTTATAATGATCACATTTAACCCCAGCGTCTGATAAATACTCCTTAGGAAAACGAGCACTTAAATAAGCTTCAAAAAAAGAGATCACACCTTCTTGATATTCCTCATTTTCCTTCTCATTTTCCATCGCGCACAAAGCAAAACTGGTTGCTATGGCAATAATAGATAATAGTTTTTTCATTATATTCCTTTAACAAAGATGTAATAATTGCGCCACGAAGTGACCACAACCTTGAATTAAACCAAAGATGAAAACAACAAGAGCCGAACCAAACAAGTAAAACAAAATAACCGGGACCAACATCATTACAAGACTTGCATATACTGCATACTCAGGATATTCCTCAAGAAATAGCGCTAAAATCATGCCACACATATCAACCAAGAATGATACCGCAGTAAGCATCATATCAACATAGAGCATCGACATAAGAATAAATGATACCGCACAGGTATACGATGATGTTTCAGGGAATGCTTGCAGTGGCGAGTAAGGAGTCGTCAGAATCTGACCGCCAAATAAAACAATGAGGAAAATAAGGGCGATCATACCAATCAATGCATACCCGACTGAACGGGCAATAAACATGATAAAAATTTTAAGATATCTAAATTTTCCCGTAATATTTTGGGGATTGCGGGGAATGAATTTTCCCCAGCCAAAATGATACAGCAGTAAAAAAATAAGCCCAAAAAAGTCTATATGAACAATTGGATTAAGAGATAAAAACCCTGAATCTGCTGCAGTATCATCCCCCATTTTTTGAGCAATCCAGGCCGTAAAGCAACCGGCAAAGGTGATCGAAATGAGATAGGCAATTAAGAAAGTAATATGACTAATTAGGGTCTGCGCAACTTGAACATTAAACATGTAACCTCGTAAATCGCTTCTTGCTATCCGCACCACTGGCAACGGATTAGAAGCCCGGTAGAAGGGTATTTTTATCATAAACCATTGTAAAATAAATGGTTTATGGGGTCAAACCTTTTGGCTAATGCTGCCGCATTAGAGTATAATAATTGTTCTGTTTGAAAGGATCTTTTATGAAGCTACCGAGAATCTTAACTATTTCTGTAATTGTATTCTGTATCCAATCGTTCTCCATGAACCTTCCTTATTTACAAGGCTTAGATATCAGAGTGGGACAAATTACCAACATTGAGGATATCCGTAAATCTTCTACCCAACTTTCTTATAAGGTGGCTGTCCATTTAGGAGAATTAGGAGTAAAACAGGCGGTGGTATGTCCAGAATTTCGTAATGGATACACCAAAGAAGCTCTTTTAAATAAATATGTATTATGCATTGTAAATGCCCCGGTCAAACAGATATTTTCGGTACATTCTGAAGTCATTGTGCTCGGGGTATCGGGCCCTGACAACTCCTGTATTTTGGCAACAATAGATCGTCCGGTAGCGCTCGGCGCAAAACTATATTAGAATTAATAAAGAAATTAAAACAGAAAGTGTTTATGGATAAGCAATATAATCATCAGATCGCTGAGCAAGAAGCTCAGCATAAATGGCACCGTGAAAAGACCTATTCGTTAGAAAATAACCCAGGTCCTTTATTTAGTATCGATACCCCACCGCCAACGGTGTCGGGAAATCTTCATATCGGCCATATATTTTCATACACCCAGACCGATATTTTGGCGCGCTATGCCCGCATGAGCGGAAGCAGCGTTTTTTATCCCTTTGGATTTGATGATAACGGCTTGCCCACTGAACGATATGTTGAGAAAAAATTAGATGTTCGGGCGCACACTATGCCTCGCTCAGCATTTATTGATTTATGCTTAAAAGAAACGCGTGAAGTTGAACATGAGTTTCAAAAACTTTGGCAACGCATGGGCCTTTCTGCCGATTGGGATAACTGTTATTCGACTATCTCTGCTCAAAGCAGAAAAATATCTCAAGAATCATTTTTGCGCTTATTAGAAAAAAAATATGTGTATCGCAAAAATGAGCCGGCTTTATACTGCACCACCTGCAGAACCTCTGTTGCTCAAGCAGAACTTGATGATATTGAAAAACAATCCTTCTTTAATGATGTTGTTTTCAAAGATGAAAAAGGAAATGATTTAGTCGTCGGCACTACCCGTCCTGAATTACTTCCGTCAGTTAATGCACTTTTATATAATCCAACCGATCCACGCTACACCCATCTTAAAGGAACCTTTGCAACTGTTCCTCTGTTTAATCATAAAGTACCGATTCTGGCAGATGATAAAGTACTTCTTGATAAAGGTACTGGACTTGCAATGACCAGTACATTTGGCGATAAAACCGATGTTGAATGGTTTAAAAAGCATAATCTAGAATACCGTCCAATGATTGGCCTTGATGGTAAGATGGTAGAAAAAGCGGGTATTTTGGCAGGGCTTACTGTTTTCACGGCACGCGCTAAAGTCATTGAAGAACTTGAAAAATCTGGTTTATTGATCAATAAAAAGCCTATTGTTCACTCTGTTAACGTTCATGAACGTTGCAAAAAAGAGATCGAATATGTGATGCTTCCACAATGGTTCTTGAACTTAATCGATCACAAGAAAAAATTTATTGAATTGGCAGATCAGATCAATTGGTATCCAGCTCATATGAAGCCACGCTATATTAACTGGGTGGAAAATATCGGCTGGGATTGGTGCTTATCGCGTCAACGCTTTTTTGGTATCCCATTTCCGGTCTGGCACTGCACTCAATGCCAACAGGTGATCACTCCCCGCATGGATCAGCTGCCTATTGATCCGCAAGAAACGCCATATCAAGGCGCATGTCCTTCATGCAAAAGTACTGATATCAAACCTGATACTGATGTTATGGACACGTGGAACACTTCATCATTAACGCCATATATCTGCTATCAACTTTTTAATCCAAAAGCAGAATCCGTCTTTGCTGATCAAAAAGTCAAAGATTTTTTACCCATGAGTATGCGTCCGCAAGCTCATGACATTATTAGAACATGGGCATTTTACACGATTGTAAAAGCCTGGATGCATAATGAAACCATCCCATGGACCAACATTGTAATATCAGGACACGTGTTAGCTGATAGCAAAGAAAAATTATCCAAATCAAAAGAAAACGCTTCGACAACGCCGCAAGGATTGCTCGAGCGTTATCCGGCTGATGTGATCCGTTATTGGACGGCATCGGGCGGTTTAGGCCAAGATATTGCATTCTCAGAACCGCAACTTAAAATTGGACAACGCTTAGTTACTAAAATTTGGAACGCATTTAGATTCATTCATGAGCATGTGAGCTCAGCTGAACCAAAACAGCCGACAACTCCATTGGGTATTACCAATGAATGGTTATTGCACTCAGCAACACAAACGTATATTCGTTACAATGCCTACTTGCAAGAAAATGAGTTTGGGCTTGCTTTAGACACGGTTGAAAAGTTTTTCTGGAATAATTTTTGCGATAACTACTTAGAGCTAATCAAAGATCAATTATTTAAGCCAGAAAACTATACTGAGTTTGAACTGGTTGCAACGCGCTGGACGTTGTATCAAACTGGCTTGCGTATTTTGCAAATGTACGCACCATTCCTTCCTCATATTACTGAGAATTTGTATAGCATAATTTATGAAAAACCGGTTGGCATTCCTTCAATCCATCAAACTAAGTATGCAAAAGTTCAAACGAGTTATGAATTTAATGAGAGTGATAAAACCATGAACTCAATCATTGAGTTGATTTCTCAAGTGCGTAAATTAAAAACCGAGAAACAACTTTCCTTAAAAGTTCCCCTTGCTTCATTAACCGTGAGCATGACCGATGAACATCTCCTGCATAAGATTGAAGCGCACACGGTATTAATCCGCGGAATCACTCATGCTGAAAAAATTCATTTTGCATCCAAGAGTGCGCCAACGCAATTAACGCAAGATGGTGAACTTTGGAACGCACACGTGCATGTTGGACCCGCATGATTTCAATTAAAAACACGCAACGCAAAATTAAAATCGATACTGATAAACTTAAAAAAGATGCCCAGCTCATTTTGAATGAACTGGGTTACTCTGATTTTGATTTAGGCATTTTAATTACGACAGATAAAAAAATGCATGAGTATAATAAAGAGTATCGTGACAAAGATAAACCGACTGATGTACTCTCTTTCCCCTATCATCCCCATTTAAAAGCGGGTCAAAAGATCAAAGTTGAAACAGAAGATGATAAAAATTTAGGCGATCTTATTTTAGCACCAGAATACATACTTAATGATTTGCCTAAATGGAACACTACCTTTGAAAAACATCTGCAACGATTGTTAGTCCATGGCATCTGCCATCTTTTAGGTTACGATCATATTGAAGATACTGATTATAAAGTTATGCACAAAAAAGAAATGGTTTTATTAAAAAAACTGCAATCCTAATGCATTTTCTTTTCATTTAATAAAACCATGATACGCTTTCCTTAGGTTATTTTTATTTTAATCAAGGGGCACTTATGATCAATCTTAAAATTCACTCACTCACCATTTTATTAATACTCACTTGCACTGCAACAAACACATCATTTGCTATGGGTAAAGAAAATAGCGCCGTTCTAGAAGCACTTGCAATGGTCAAAGCACAACAACCAACCGCTGTTAATATTGAGCGACCTTCAACACCACTCAATCCAGATAATAATGCACATCGCCCCTTTATTAATTTTTTGCAAACAGCAGATGGCAGACCGGTAACCGCCAATGATGTTTACAATTATGTCGGATTTTATCCAACACGATAAATAAACTATTCATTTTGAAAAAAACTGATATTTTTATTTAATAAATAATTTTTTTTCGAAAGTGAGACTATAAATGTCATTTTTTAGATTGAGTGTATTAGCTTTATTATTCAGCAACATGCACTATATTATTAATGCTATGGATGAGAATCAAATTGAACCCGTTTTACAAGTTGCTCATCAGCCCATTGGTTCACTTCAAGAAGAACTTAATAACGATTCTTCAATTACTAGTCCCGCTTTCCCTCGTCACCTTTTTTTTAATCTTGGCTTACGCTTAGATGAAAATGCGGTAAAAGCAATTCTGCAAGAACAAAAAAAAGTTTTTAAATCTTTAAATCCTCAATGTAAAACAGAAACTGGCGCTACATTTAACAGACGGTTAATGCAAACACGAGCTGCGGGGCATAACGATAACTCTCCGATTGCGCCGGAAGATACCGTAGTCGTAATAACTATGCAAGTTTGCGGGCATCCAGTTACTATTTCAATGCCGGTTGATAAACGAAATTTACTTATCGAGCAAGGACTAAAAGTTACATTAAGAAGACGAATGGCTGACATTACCCAGCAAGTTTCAAGTTTTCAACAAACTCATTTTGAAACTATACGCAAAAATATAAAAGAGTTTAGAAGATCGGCTCCGGGAGTTGCGGTTTTAAAAACCCTTCCACGAACATATCTCTCGGTATGTCAATTTATAGCAAAGGATTTAACAGAAGATTTGGCTGATTCAGCTCAGCAAGCAATCAATTCTGCGGAATTTAAAAAAAATGATCTAAAAATGGAAGCCTCAAAAGCTGAGTTTGACCGGAATATACAAATATTACGAAAGTTAGAACCAATTGCTAAAAACGCACGGTTATTAAATGAGCTCAAAGGAACTCAAAGCCAATTAGCTCAGGCCCTAAAATCGCAGGTGGGGCAAGATTTTTGCTCAAGCTTTGAACAGTATGTACAATCACAAATTGAACGGTAATCTATGAACACAAACAGAATATGGTTAATTGCATTAACTTGTATCACCCTCAATCTTCCTCTTTTAAGTATGGACCATGGAGCGGGCGACAATGCAGAATTTGCACGACATGCCACTGATAATATTCTCAGAGGCGAAATAAAAAAAGTAGTTATTAGTGGCAGCATATTAATGCTTACCACCATCACTTCAGGAGTTGGATTGCGCGCTGCAGTTGATTTATACAAGACAAGCAAAAGCTTTGTGCATCGAAAAATATGGGGCCCAACTCATGAAGATATGCTTATAAACGCACAATTAGAAAAAGACAAAAAACTTCTTGAAGAAAAAGGCATGATGATCAGAGCTACCCAGATTAAACTTGAAAAAGAAGAGTTGGGAACCTACATCGGTCTTATGGAAAATAGAATTGAACTTGCAAAAGACCAAGCAGAAAAAGATTCAATTAAACAAACACGGGACACCACATTAAATCAATTGTCCGAAGCAATACGCAATCGAATGTTAACCCGTGCTGCACAGCTTCCGGCAGCACGATCTTAAAAAAGCTATGCTCGCTTTGCCAAGAATGCTAATGCATGGCGCACCAACTGATCAAATGCCACTGAATTTTGGGGATACTGATCATTGATATGTGTCATAGCTGCACGCACTTCTTGCGGCGAATAATTGAGTGATTTTAATACTTGAGAAATTTCGTGGCGCTTTTCAAGGGTTGCTGATGCACCCAACAAAGCGCCACTTTCTATTAATTTTGCAACTTTATGCTTGAGCTGGACAATAATCTGTTCAGCTTTTTTTGCGCCGATCCCACTCACGTCACTCAATGCATCTTGATTAGCAGATTGTACTGCTTCTAAAAACTCTGATGCTCCTAATTGTCCTAGCACTGCCATTGCAAGTTTAGGCCCAAGTCCGGAACAGCTGGTGATCATTAAAAACACATTTTTTTCCAGTGCATTTGCAAATCCAAACAACGAAGGTCCATTTTCTGAATTCCAATGCATGTGAACAAGTAAATCTGCTTTTTGCCCTACCGCAAATAATGCAACTTGTGGCACTTGAATAGCAAGCCCCATGCCATTATTTTCAACGGTAAGAATTGAATCGCTAATATCTTTTACGATGCCAGAGTAGGTATTGATCATGGTATGGTAATTCCATCTAATGAATTTTTATTTTCATTAAACAGGAATTATGCTTTGAACACAAGAGATAACTGAATGAGAAAAGATTAAATTTTAATCTCTAATTTATTTTTTTGACTCCATTCTAACAACAAATTAATGATTTTTTGTTTCGCAGCATTATCAACTAAACCTATTCGTTGCATTATATAATGTAACGCTGTTTCTCCCGTTTTATCTTTCGCAAAAGGATTTGCCCCAGCTTCAAGAAGTATTCTTACAATTTCAGGATAAATCAAAAAAGCAGCTTGCATTAATGCAGTAATACCTTTATTATCTTGTCGCTCAACATCTGCGCCTGCATTAAGGAGAATGTTTAATATCTCCGGTTTATTTTCCCGTGCGGCTATCATTAACGCTGTTGTTCTATCAAAAATTCGACCCACATTAACATCTGCACCGGCAGCAATTAAAGTCCTAACAATTTCAGGGTTTTCAGTCATTGCCAATAATAATGGCGAAACGCCATTATTATTACGAGCATTTACATCTGCACCGGCTTGAAGCAATAATGGGATAATTTTAGAAAATTTACTACTTAGAGCTACTGCTTCCATTAATACAGTCCATCCATCTTGCCCCTTCTTATTAACATCTGCGCCCGCTTGTATCAGCTCCTTTACTCGGTTTACAACTGATTCCGTCTCTTGAGTATAATTCTTTGTAAGTATTTGCATTAACTCCTTTGTTGCAGCCTCTTTTTGTTTTGCTTCATAAGCTTCAAAATCTTCAAGCGCTTCTTCCATCGCTTTTTGAAGCTTTGTAGATACTGCAGGTTGTGGTGCATCCATTGACAATAATTGATTTACTACCATCAAAGATAAAAGTAATCTTTTTTTCATTTATTGCCTTTATTTTTTTAACACAAGAGACGAATCTAATAATACATTAATCAATTTTTGATTTTGTTTTTTACGCGCAATATCAATTGCTCGCTCTTGATATCTATTTTCTAATTCTCTATCAGCGCCTGCTTGAAGCAATAATTTCACAATTTCAGGATGATTATATTCAACTGCCAGTATCAAAGCGGTATAACCAGCTTTATCTTGCTTATTAATATCTGCATGCTCTTTTAATAATAATTGCACCATAGCTGGTTTATTGGCACGAACCGCAACATGCAATGGAATGTATGTTCCATCGCCATTAATATATGCTCCTTTTGAAATTAGAAGACTTGCGATACGGGTGTAACCAGAAAAAATGGCATAATTTAAAATCGGCATTCCTAATTGATTAGAAATATTAGGGTTAACACCTGCTTGCAATAAACGAGCAACTTCATAATCATCATGCTTGGCAACTGCCTGAACTAATTGATTTGGCAGATAAATAGAGCGCTCTTTAACTTTTTCCATGGCAACTTCACGTTGAACATGCCAAAACATTTGAGTGGCATTCATTGCAGATAGCTTAAAAGCAGTAAATGCGAGAATGATAAAAAATAAGATTTTCTTCATTGGTTACTCATTTACTCATCGTATTAGCTGTTTGCGTTTCAATCATTGAAGATGTAAGACTTAAAGATTCAAGCATTGCTATTATATTTTGATTATCTTGATTGTTAGAAATGGCCAGAGCGGTTTTACCCTCTTTATTTCGCATTCGAACATCTGCTTTAGAATCTAAAAGTAATCTCACAACCTGTTCATGCCCATTACTTACCGCAAACATGAGCGCAGTCCATCTATCATTATTCTGAGCGTTGATATTAGCTCCCGTGCGCAATAACAATCTCACTATTTCAAGCCTTCCATTCTTGGCCGCATACATTAATGCAGTATTATTATTAATATTTTTAGCATTAATGTTAGCTTGAACTCCAAGAAGCAACCTTACTATTTGTTCGCCTCCCTTTATGGCAGCGGCCATAAGCGGAACTCCTTCATACTTATCTCTAGCATTCGCATCGGCACCAGCCCTGAGCAATAATTTAATTGCTTCGATTTTTTGATTGTTTATCGCAATCAGTAATGCCGTCCAACCTTTTTTATCGCGCTCTTCAAGTTGAGCGCCTGTTGCGATTAGCAATCTCATTGCTTCAACTTTGTCTTCGTTTGCAGCAACCATTAAAGCTGTCCATCCATTTTTATCTTTTTGATTCAACTGTGCGCTAGCATCAAGTAATAATTGCACGATATTATTCTGTCCTGCTCCTGCAGCATCCATGAGGGGAGTACTCCCATCATTATCTTTTGTATTTACATTTGCACGCGCTTCAATAAGAA
>CAYSAX010000018.1:0-13675 GCA_964429045.1 uncultured Pseudomonadota bacterium | reverse complement strand
TGGTTTTCAAAATGCGATCGTTATTAATGCGTCCTATGGATTAGGCGAATCAATTGTTCAAGGATTAGTGGTTCCTGACGAATATCTGATTTTTAAACCAACCAATGCGTTACTCAAAAAAGAGATTGGCAGTAAAAAAATAAAAATAGTGTATAAGCCAGAAGGCACTGCACAAGTTCCAGTTCCCTCTACCATGCAATCACAGGCATGTCTGACCGATCAAGAAATATCGGATCTTGCTACGTATGTTAAAACCATTGAAGAATTTTATTCAACACAAAAAGGAACCTTTTGTGCCATGGATATTGAATGGGCAAAAGATGGATTGGATAATCAGATCTATATTGTACAAGCACGCCCAGAAACGGTGCATGCGCACAAACTCAATACCTTAACTCAATTTAAATTGACTCAGCAATCTTCAAGTGTCTTAGTAACGGGCCATAGCGTGGGCCAACAGATTGTGTGTGGAACTGCAGTGGTTATTAATTCGGTTGAAGATATTGAACGTGTAAAGCAGGGTGATATTATTGTCACTAATATGACCGATCCCGATTGGATTCCTGTATTGAAAAAATCTGCAGGAATTATTACGCAAATGGGTGGCAGAACCTGTCATGCTGCAATTGTTAGCCGTGAATTGAATATCCCCGCGCTCGTTGGCGCACACGATGCGATGCGCAAGATTGCGACTGGCCAAGAGATTACCATCGATTGCTCTCAAGGGGCAACCGGATATGTGTATGCGGGCACATGTACATTTGAAAAACAGGTTACTGAACTTACTGAAATTCCTGAGCTGTCTACGGACATTATGATTAATCTCGCTGATCCAGATCGTGCCTTTGCACTTTCAATGTTACCAGTTGCGGGCGTTGGTTTAGCGCGGATCGAATTTATTATTAATAACAGCATAAAAATTCATCCGTTGGCATTATTGTACCCAGAAGCGGTTACTGATAAAAAAGTGCTCAAGCAGATTGAACAGCTAACGCATGGATATGCGGATAAAAAATCCTTCTATATCGATAAACTCACCCAAGGCATTAGCATGATTGCAGCAGCATTTTATCCAAGACCCGTAATTGTGCGTCTTTCAGATTTTAAAAGCAATGAATATCGCAATTTAATTGGCGGCTCATTCTTTGAACCACAAGAAGAAAATCCCATGATCGGATTTCGTGGTGCCAGCAGATATTATAGTGACCGCTATAAAGATGGATTTGCCTTAGAGTGCGCGGCATTAGTTAAAGCGCGTGACACTATGGGCTTAACCAATATTAAAGTGATGGTGCCTTTTGTGCGCACGCTACAAGAAGGAAAAAAAGTTATTCAAGAGATTGCATTGCATGGTTTGCAACAAGGTATTAATGGTCTTGAAATTATTATGATGTGCGAAATTCCTTCGAATGTGATTTTAGTTGAAGAGTTCTTAAAGGATTTTGATGGTATATCAATTGGCTCAAATGATTTAACACAACTTACATTGGGTATTGATCGGGATTCAGCTTTATTGCAGGGTGTCTTTGATGAACGAGATCCAGCAATGAAAAAGATGTTTGCTCGAGCGATTGAAGGAGCAAAGCGAAATAAGAAGTATTCCGGTATTTGTGGACAAGCGCCTTCAGATTATCCTGAGATTGCAGACTATTTAATGGAATTAGGAATTCAGTCGATATCATTAAATCCTGATACGGTAATTCCATTTTTAATGCGTTATAAAGTTGAAGTTACTGAAGCAGTTAAGCAGATTGTAGAAACTGAAATTCAGGCTTAATTAACGACTATAATCATAGTTGCGATCATAACGAACAATATGCATGGCAGACATGACGTGTCTGTGTCCGCAATCTAAACACTGGCCGCGATCTAAGCTGAGCTTTTGGCAGGGACATGGACACGGCATATCATGATTGCCGACACGGCGCGATACAACTCTATAGCTTTTATCATCGTTTGGTTCGGATAAATGGCGGCTACTATCAATGCAGCCTACTGAGGCAAGGATTTTGCTGCAGATAAAGATTAAAAGAAGATAACGATAATTCATTTTTTTTCCTTTTTCGTTTCTAATAACTTTTTAAGTTGTTCATGTGCCTGTTGTTCTTTAACGCTTGATTGTTCAGCTTTTCCGGGCTGATATAACTCATCGCTAAAAAATAATGGACTGTCAGCCTTTACTTTGCCAACACAGAGTGGACAACTAAAAAGTCGAAACGGAAAACAAAAAAATGAAATAATAACGATTAACTTTTTCATGATACATTCCCCTAAATTACATCTTAAATGTATCAATAAAAAAATACAAATTGCAATATTTTTAATTATCTAGAGACAATAAAGATTATAAGCGTGCTTTTATCTGAGTGGGGTATAGTTCATTATATAGTTCTTGATCAGTCAGATGTTTATTTTGTTCTTCCAAATCAAAGGTAGCCTTTTTATTCTGATCGTATGCTTTTCGAGCATTGGTTTTGGGCCAAATTTCTTTCTCGAATTGTTCAAACTCATCCTTTAACGATTTTGGCCAATTAATAAAATTTCCAGCGTGAGTTTTTGGTGATCTATAAAGATCTTTCATTCTCATAAAAGTATGAATTTTATAATAGAATTCAAGGTCATCTATATGATAGCCCAAAAAATAGCCCATTTGAAAAGCATTAATATTGCCTTCTGTAGGCATGGCTTTAAGTAGTAATAAAGCATGTCTTTTTCCGGCATTATTTGCAATCAGCATAGTTTTTTTATAACGTTCGCTAATAGTATTCAGTGGATAGACATGCAGAGTATTATTATTAATCTCGTGTAAAATAATATGTTTTAATTCCTTGTCAGATAAATGTTCTATGTCAGAATCAGTAAGCCATATAACGTTTTTTCTTCCGGTGGCTACACATGCAAGAAAAACAGTATCAGTATCGGTCCTATAGAGCCATTCATATATATTAATATTTGCATCTATATCTTCATCTTTGCTAATACGTGCTCGGCATACGTCAGGTTTGAAGGTATGAGTTTTGTATCGCTGAGCTACTCTTGTTTTTAATGTTTCTATATTAAGAGGTTTTCTCTGAAACCAAGACATTGAAAAAAGATTGGTAAATGTCGTCAATAATAGTAAAATTACTAATTTTTTCATAAAACTCCTTTTTTAAAAGTTTATGAAAATTATGGATTGACTAACAATACTATTTAATCAGTTGATATAAATTTTATTTCTTTGATAATTCCATATTTGCTTGCAACCACCCCGAAGGGGTGCCAACATCGTAGCGAGTGCCTTTTATTTTGTACGCAAGCACTTTGTGGCCGGTTTCAATGAGCTTAGCAATGCCATCAGTCAGTTGAATTTCTCCATTTGCTGCCGGAGATACTTCATCTAAAAGTTTAAATATATCGCAAGAAAGTACGTATCTGCCAATGATTGCCAAATTGGATGGTGCATTTTGAAGAGACGGTTTTTCAACAACGGTTTTAATTTCAAAAAGATCTTCAGATAATTGTTTATCAAAAGCAATTACGCCATATGAACTAATATTTTCTTTAGGAACTTCTTGAACGGCGATGACACTTGCATTTTCTTTACGTGCTATCTCAATTAATTGACCAATACCTGGCTGAGTATGGATCATAATATCATCGGGTAAAAGGATGGCAAAGTAGTCATCATTAATCGATTTTTGAGCCAATCCGATTGCATGACCTAAGCCTTTAGCGTGTGTTTGATGAATGTACTGAATTTTAACGCGCGCAATGAGTTTATTAAGATTATCAAGGAGATGAGATTTATTTTTTTCTTGTAAAAACGATTCTAGTTCGGGCGCTTTGCCAAAATGTTGTGCAATCGCTTGTTTGTGTGGAGCAGTAATCATAAGAACTTCACTTAATCCAGCGTCTGCAATTTCTTGAACAATATATTGTATTGCGGGCTTATCAAGAAGAGGCACCATCTCTTTAGGAATCGCTTTAGTATAGGGCAAAAAACGAGTACCGTGACCTGCTGCCGGAATGACTGCTTTAGTAATCTTCACTGGTGCTCCTTTTTTCAAACTAAAATTGCTTCAAGAAATCGATTTTTCCACTGCGGAATAATCTAATATCGGTAATGCCATGTTTTACCATGGTTAAACGTTCTATGCCAAAGCCCCAGGCAAATCCAGAATATATTTCTGGATCGATGCCAGACATACGCAATACATTCGGATGAACCATACCTGAACCCATAAGTTCTATCCAACCAGTATGTTTGCAAATTGAACAGCCTGTTTTGCAAAAAGGACATGATGCATCAATTTCGATACCAGGTTCTACAAAGGGGAAATATCCCGGGCGGGCACGAATTTCTAAATCTTCTTTTTCAAAAAAGGCGCGCAGGAATGCTTTTGCCGTTGCCAATAGATGAGCGACCGAAACATTTTTATCGATAAACAGTCCTTCGCCTTGCATGAATTGAAAGTCATGGGTCGCATCGGTTGCTTCATTGCGATATACTCTGCCGGGTGCAAAGACTGCTAAGGGAACTGATTGATTCTCCATTTCTTGAATCTGAACTGTGGAAGTATGAGTTCTGAGTAAATATTGCGGATTAGTAAGCCAAAAAGTATCTTGCAGATCGCGTGCGGGGTGATGAGCAGGAATATTCAGGGCCTCAAAATTATAATAGTCAGTAACCACTTCAGGGCCACTGGCAATATCGTATCCCATAGAAATAAAGATATCCTCAAGTTGCTCTACAATTTTAGTAAAAATATGCAGGCTGCCGGTTTCATCTGTCTTTTTATAGGCAGTAACATCAAAATTTAATTTTTTTAAATTTTCCTGAGTTTTACTTTGATTTTCTAGTGTTTCTTTTGTTGTTTGATACAGTTCTTCAGCCCATTTTTTGAATTCATTGAGCAAAGGAGCGATCACTTTTTTATCATCAACTGAAAGATCTTTAAGAAGAGCCATGGTACCCGTAATGCTACCATTTCTTCCTAAATATTTTATACGGACTGCCTCAAGATCGGCTACCGTTTTAGTTTCTTTAATTTCTTTATTACACTCATTTCTGAGTTGTTCGATGCGAACCTTGATATCATGCATTTATGTTCCCTAAAATAAGGTGATATTGGTCATTCTAACAATGGGTTAAAATATTGGCAAATATTGACAAACTTTCCTAAACAAGTATCATACTCTGTGTCTCTTACATTTCTTATCTGAATATTGCCGGAGTAGCTCAGTGGTAGAGCGCAAGCCTGAAGAGCTTGGCGTCGTTGGTTCAATTCCGACCTCCGGCACCACTTTTTTCTAACTATTGTTTTTTATTGTGAAGCGTCCTACATTAAAATAAAAAAAAGCATTCGAGGATAGTATGAATAAGTGGTTATCGTTTGCCTTAACTGTTATTTCTGTTGAATCGGCTTCTGCAATGCAAGGAGTATTGCAAGTTGCCCCAGCCTGCACGCCACCTTTAACTTTAGGCAATGCGGGGATGATTGTAGTGGCAGGAAAACTAATCTCGCCTCGTAAGCCTTCAGTAGGTTCTCCCCGTAAGGAGATTAGAGTTCTTATGGAATCGGATGAAAAACCGGTACATAACTTGTTAGAACGTGCTAAATCTGAAAGACGATTGCTTAGTTTGGGTCGCCACGGGAACGCAGTAGATCTACAAGCATTAAATGAATCAGATAAACATCCGAGTGAGTTTAAACTATCCAAGAGTAATTCAGGCTCTTCTTCGCCATTAAGTAGTACAACAGACTTGGCTGAAGAAGTTGAGCTCGAGGAAAGTGTTACCCAAGCGCCACCTATAATTAGTCGAAGAAATACCATATCTTCATAATTATTGTCTCAATCTGATCCGTGCAAGGCTCGCTTCAAAAAATTTATCATGGTTAATTGATTTTATCGTTTGACCATGGTTGAATACCAACAAAGTATTTTTGAAGAAAAAAGGGTTGTAGAGATGATGAGGTATATCCCACGGGATAAATATACTATTGCTTGGTTTAAACTTGCAGAATGCGTGGCAAAAGGCGAAAAAGAAAAAGCATTCGGCGTGTATCGTTTGTTAATGCATTCATTAGAAGATCAAGCATATGCGCATCAATTAGAGGGTGATCTTCTGTGTGCTTTTCAAGATGAACGAGCATCAGAAAAATATGCTTATGCAGCACATTTATATTTTCAAAACAGAAAATTCAAAGAATCAGCAGCATTATATGAAGAACTGATCTTTTTAGTGCCTGATAATAATCGTTATTTATCACAGTTGATTGCCATCTATAAAGAACATAAAAATATTGAATTATTTAAATCAAAAATGCAAAAGCTCCTGTATCATTTGCTTGAGCAATCGATGTACAGCAGAATGGTAACTGTGATTGATGAAATAAAAACAGTGGAAGATGCTGCCGTGATACTGTCAAATTATAAGCATTTGATTGAGCGATGCATTCACGATCATACTTTTTGCTCTGATAAAGCGCGCCATATTCTGTATGATTCTATTGATTTCATACTAAAGCGTGAAGATTCTGCATTAACTAATTATTTAGCATTTCTGGAGCAAAGTAGTGGTAAATGGCATGCAATTGCCTGCGACTATCTTAAGAAATAACTATATCTGGCAGCGTACGTTGATCGTATGCTGCTCTAATAGTTCGCACAGTTCCTGAGTTACGGTGATCTTTTTTTGAGTTGTTAGCCGCAATTTTTTGCCATTTTCAACAAAAATAAATTCCAATCCTGTTTTGCCTGACGGTAATGTTTGTCCAATAACTTCTAAGGTTTCGATTGAAAGTGGACCGGCTAATTGGCATGAAAGTTTGGTTATTTGTGGCCATTCTTGAAAGAATAGATCGAGTGGTAAAAAGTCATTCGCCTTAATTTTACATTTTTGTGGAGAGGTGACATCAAGGCCACCTTTTACTACAAACATGGTATGAGAACTGAGCCATGATTCAGCTTTTTTAAATGCATTCGGGAATAGAATGATTTCTGCGGTGCTATTACTATCTTCAAGGGTGACAAAAGCCATACGATCACCTTTTTTAGTAATAATTTCTCGTTTTGCTTTTATTAATCCAGCGCCAACGACAATTGCCTCTGGTGCTGAACCATCAAATTGTCCGTTTTTAAGGATCGTTTCAAAATTAGGAATTGAAAGCCAGGATAAAAGTTTTTTATATGCTTGCATTGGATGGTCACTTAAATAAAATCCGATTACTTCTTTTTCTTTTTCTAGTTTTTCTTTATTAGACCAATCAGGAATCACTTGATACACGAAGCTGTCATCCATGCCTTGGCTATTTTCGGTTGTGCTGACCATGCCAAATAATCCCATCTGTCCAGTAGCAGCCGCTTTTTTTTGTTCTGCTGCCAGTTCCATTATTTTTTCAAGATCATTAACTTTCTGAGCGCGTGTTCCTGGTAATAAATCAAATGCCCCAGAACAAATTAGATGTTCAATAACCCGTTTGTTACTGGTACGCAAATCGATGCGAGAGCAAAATTCATATAACGATTTAAAAGCGCCTTTTGTCGTTCGTTCAGAAATTATATTTTCTAAGGCAGCAAGGCCGACGTTCTTAATTCCTTGCAAGCCAAACAAAATTTTATCGACGCCCGAGGGGTTAAATTCGACCGAGGATTGATTTATGTCGGGGGGTAAAATAGTTAACCCCATATCTCGCGCTTCTTGTAAATAAAAGGCCATATTTTCTGCGTTTGCTGCTTCGAGCGAAATGAGGCAAGCCATAAATTCTGCCGGATAATGTGCTTTTAAAAATGCAGTTTGATAGGCAATTAAAGCATAAGCAGCTGAGTGGGATTTATTAAAACCATAACCGGCAAAGTATGCCATCAGATCAAAAAGCTCTTGTGCTTTCTTAGGATCAAAATTAAGTTTGGTGGCACGTTCAACAAAGATAGCTTGTTGCTTTGCCATCTCATCTGCTTTTTTCTTACCCATGGCGCGGCGCAAAATATCAGCTTCACCCAGTGAAAAGCCGCCAATTGCAGAAGCAATTTTTATAACTTGTTCTTGATAAACAATAACCCCATAGGTTTCTTCAAGTATTGGTTGAAGTTCTGGAAATAAATAACTTATTTTTTGGCGTCCGTGACGACGTTCAATATAATCATCAACCATTCCTGAACCAAGTGGACCTGGGCGATAGAGTGCGTTTACGGCAATAATATCTTCAAATTTATCCGGTTGTAATTTTCGCAACACATCTTTAAGGCCATCGGACTCTAACTGGAACACCCCTGATGTTTTTCCAGCGCCTACCAGTTCAAATGTTTTATTATCATCAAGTGGCAATTTATTAATATCAAGATGAACATGGTGATTATGTGCAATAAGTGCAACTGCTTTATTAATCAATGTTAAGTTTTTAAGACCCAAGAGATCCATTTTTAAAAAGCCAAGGCTTTCTAATTCAGTCATTGCGTATTGGGTTACCAATTCTGTACTTTTTGGGGGTACATAGAGTGGCAATACTTCTTCAATCGGTTCTGGTGAAATTACGATTCCCGCGGCATGTTTTGAAGCATGACGGGTTAATCCTTCTAACCGTAATGCCAAATCAAATAATTTTTGTGCTTTAGGATTTGTTTCGATCAAATCTTTAAGACGAGGTTCTTGTTCTAGTGCTTCTTGTAGAGTAATTTTTAATTGCTCAGGGATAAGATTGGTAATTGCATTAGAGTCTTCAAAAGAAAATCCGAGCGCACGCGCAACATCTTTAATTACTCCTTTTGCCATCATGGTACCAAAGGTAATAATTTGGCAGACCTTATCATGACCGTATTTATCTCGGACATAATTAATTACCTTATCTCTTCCTTCAATACAAAAGTCGATATCGATATCAGGCATACTGACACGTTCAGGATTTAAGAATCGCTCAAAGAGTAAATTGTAACGAATCGGATCGATATTAGTAATTTCAAGTGCCCAAGCGACTAAAGATCCTGCTGCCGATCCGCGACCAGGACCAACAGGAATGTCATTTCTGCGCGACCATTGGATGAAATCACTGACTACCAAAAAGTATCCGACAAATCCCATCTTAATAATAAGATCTATTTCAAGATCTAAACGTTTTTGGTACAGTTGTTCGTCTTCTTTTTTAAATCGATCGTCAGTAATAAGTGCTTGAAATCCTTTATTGCACAGATATTTAAAATAGCTGTCTTGTGTATGATCTTCAGGAATCTCGAATTTAGGAAAAAAGAGTGTGCCTGTTTTAAAATCAAAGGTGCAGCTATCAGCGATAACGCCGGAGTTCCATACTGCTTCAGGATGATCTTTAAATATTTCCAACATCTCTTGTGTGGTTCGCATATAAACACGGCAATCACCAAACGTATATCGATCAGGATTACTCATTTTATCATGAGTTTGGATAGAGAGCATTACTTCATGAGCTTCATGATCTTCTTTGGTGGTATAATGACAGTCACCAGCAGCTACGAGTTTTATTTTCTTTTTTGCTGACCATTCAAATAACTTTTTATTAAGAATAGCCTGGTCTTTTTGATCTTCAGGCTGAACCTCTAAATAAAAGCGATCAGGTCCAAATACTCGTAAGAACCAGTCCATAATTTTTTCAGCTTCTTGATCTTGCCCCGACATTAACAAAGAAGGAATATGGCCACCTAAACAGGCAGAAGTGACTATAAGGCCTTCGCTATGTTTTTCTAAGATCTTATAATCAATACGCGGTTTAAAGTAAAAGCCTTGCTGATAAGAAAAAGATATAAGCTTTAAAAGATTTTTATACCCAGTTTCATTCTGAACTAAAATAATTAAGTGATAATATTTTTTTTCCGCTATTTTTACATTGGCATCTTCAGTCATGTAGGCTTCAATCCCTAAAATAGGTTTGATGCCCGCCTTCTTACATTTTTGAAAGAACTTAACCGCTCCAAAGATATTTCCATGGTCGGTAATTGCCAAAGCTTTAAATTGGTTTTTTTGACCAAATTCCACCAGCTTTTCTATGGCGATTGCACCATCGAGCAATGAAAAATCAGTATGAAGATGAAGATGGGTAAAATGGTTTTGCATAGCGTATTATTTTAATGGGTTAATAGTTTCTTTTCGTAAGAATATAGTATGGGGTAGAATGCGCAATATTTTATTATAAATAAAGTAAAAAAGCCGATGAGGAAAACTCATCGGCCTTTGATATAGCTATATTATATTTATATTTGGGCTTGTGGCACGTATAATGGGCACACGTCACATCCATTAAATGGATAGGTAATATCATTTGCTAATGCAGCGCCTTGAATAAAGTCTTTTAATAATTGATTGACTCTGTTCACTGAAGTTATTTGAGGCTGTTCAGCGATTCCTTGAAACTCAGCGACAATTGCTTGTGGTGAATTTGGAACATTTGCTGCAATATACAAAGAAGAACCAGCATTAGTTGGAGATAGTGTGCCATATGCTGATAATAAGGGAATATTAATGTCTACCAGCATAGGGCGTAAATCTTCTGCAAGCGCATTAATATAAAGATTTAATTGAACTTGTGCAGGTGTTTTCATAAAGGCTTGGCTAAACGCTTGCTTAGCAAGTGCTACTTGCGCGGTACATGATTCACCAAATACTGATTGCGCAAAATTAACTGAAGATGCAAGATAACCTATTGGATTACTGAACGTTGGTAAAAAGAAAAAGTTATAGCCTGCACAGGTGACGCTTGAAAAATCCCAACATACGCAACAGTTAGGACCGCCGCAAGGGAATGGGCATACTCCTGCCGCAATACAGCACGTTGACCCATCTTGAATACAACCAGGTAGTCCAGCGCAATCAGGAACAGTGGTTAAACCAGGACCTGAATTTAACAGAGCTAAATGAGAAACAGTGCGCAGTGGATCATATAAGCCGCTTGTTGGAACGCTAAATAATTGGAAATATTTTAATGCGGTATAACCACCACTAACTGATGCTACAAGAATTAATGGCCCTTGAATTCCCAGGCTAATTAAGAGACTGTGTAAATCATTTGCCATTGCTTGGTTTGTGTAAGCAAATGTTAGAGGATCTGTTTTGCTGGAATCACCACGTCCGCGTAAATCGATTGCGAGTGTATTATATCCTAACGCTGAAAATGCTTGTTGTTGGCATAAGAAATCGCGATGATTGGTTTCAAGGCAGTGTAAGAAGATGATGGTTGGCTGTCCTGCAACATAGGTTCCTTGTTGACGAGCAAAGATATTTGCAGCTGGAACTTCTTGACCATTGACTATTGCAGCAGGTACAAAAATAAACCCTTCAGTTACAGGAATGCTGGCCGGGCAGGGATTGCAGGTGGTGCATGGTTTGATGCATTGAGCGCGATCGGTAAATTTTTTTCGTGTAGCTGGCACTACTCCAAATGCAATACTTGCATTGAAAAGTAATAAATATATGAATAATTTTTTCATTATAGGATACTCCTTTAATAAATGAATTGTATATTCATAAATTTTAATAAAGTTTGAGATCTAAATGCAAGATAAAACATATTTTTAGACACAGTGTTTTATTTAAAAAAGGGATTACTTTTTTTGTCAGAACATCCTTTTTTTGATTGTCATTAAACTATTGATTTATCTCAATGTATATTGTAGAAGTAGAAAAAGATTTATATCTAATATCATTAAGCAATTATTCAAAAAAAATATCTCAATAGAAGGCGAAGGAGGCCCAAAATATTAAAAGTTGTGGTAGTATTTCTTATAAAAAAAAGGTGAATAAATGAATATAAAACAATTTTCTTTATTGATGCTACTCGCTTCAAGCGGTAGTATTTTTTCTTCTGAAACTCCCTGTGCCTCACATATGTTTGTGCCTCGCGGCGCTTCTACCGATTTAGTATGGATTGATGCCCTTACGTATCGTTTCAGAACTGAAACTGATAAAAAATATGTTTGGGTTGGTACAACTATTTATCAACAAAGCAGACATTCTGATCGTTTTGCTTCTTCTTTCTTATTAGGTGATGGAAGTAATACCTTGCTGGTAGCACAAGGCGGCGTTTCTGGTACAACCGTTAATTCACTCGAATTAGGACTTGCAAATCCAGCAGGATCGACTCCTTTTGCCGGACAACTTACCATTGAACCTACCAGAAAACAATTTACTTATTTGGGCTACTTATACGCTGATTTTGGCGATTGCTGGTGCGGACTTTGGGGAGATGCGGTATTTGGTGTCACCAATGCACACCATCGTTTAGATTGCTGTGAAACAGGTAATACCAGTTCAATGTGCGCAGGAATTGCAACAATTTCAGATGCGTTATCACACGAGGGCTTGAACTATAGTAAATTTTATTGCGATGGCTGCCACCAAGGTAAACGCAGAACCGGTTTTGAAGATGTTCAATTGAGACTTGGTTATAATTTAGATTGGTGCTTATGCAATAATTTAAGCATTTATGTAATTGGAACTGTTCCTGCAGGACGTGTACCAAATGCAGAATTTATTTTTGAGCCATTAGTTGGTAGCAAACATGCGTCTATTGGGGTTGGTTTAATTGGTGATTACCAATTTAATTTCTGTGGCTGCGATAATGCTCAATTCACTTTAATGACAGACTTTAACTATCGCTTTGTATTCAATCACAGAGAATGCAGAACTTTTGATTTAATTCCTAATGGCCCATTCAGTCGTTACTTATTATTAGTTGATCAAGCAGCGCTTGGTTTGCCTTTCCCCGCTGCAAATGTAACTACTTCATATGTAAAAGTAGAACCACGTAGCACAATCCAATGGTGGCTCGGTCTTAACTATGAATACTGCGATTGGAATATTGAAGTTGGTTACAATCTTTTCTGGAGACAAAAAGAACGTCTAAAAGATTGTATTCCATTGCCAACTACCATTGGTGTTTATAACTTAAATGGTTGTGGATTAAGTCCGTTTACTGCCTCAAATGCAACTATAACTAATCCGGGAACCGCTGATGGTGTTTTTGTTGGACTTACACCAGCTAACATCAATATTGAATCAGGTCTTGCGGGACGTTTATTAACAAACAAAGTTTATGCAGCAGCATCATGGGATGGCTGTTTGTGTAATGGTTGTTTTGAGTGGATGGCAGGATTTGGTGCATCATATGAATTTGTCGTAAAACACGATAAATGCAACGCGCCTGCTGCATGGGCTATATTTGGCAAATTCGGTTTAGGGTTCTAAGATTAACGACAAATTAAAAAGGTATAAACGTGAATAAAAAAATTCTTCTCACTCTGATTGCATCGATATCATTGATGCCTTGTGTTGTAAAATCATTTTTACCATGCGGGACTACGATTCCAGGTGTTTTACGCGTTGGAATATTGCCAGCCAATTTACCATTTAGTGATGTAGATGCATTTGGTAATGCAATTGGTTTTGATCCATTATTAGCACAAGCAGTTGCACAATTATTAGGCTATGAAACGGTTCAATTTGTTGGCTTTGGCAGTACACCAGCCGCAGAAGCAGCATTAGACGCAGGAACGATCGATATTTATGCTGATTCTTCAAACTCATTACCATTGGCATTGTCTCCGTATATTGGTGTTATAACTGATATTAGTCAGTTATATGCAACTAATACTGCACGTGGATGGGAATTAAGCTTAGGCTGTTGCGGATTAGCAAGACGTATTGAACTTGCACTTAATGAGATTGTTAACA